>DATMCA010000955.1:0-5861 GCA_035559015.1 Umezawaea sp.
CGCCACGACGGCCACGCCGGTCCACGCCAGGAAGCCCGCGGTGGCCCCGGTGGAGAGAAGCAGCGCGAGTGGCAGGCCGGCGATGCCGATGAGGGCCAACGGTGCGGCGACGAGCCACCGGACCACCAGTCCCGGTCCGGGTGGCAGCGGGTTGTCCGGTCCGCGGGTCGGGTAGACCTTCGGACCCTCCGGGTCCGGGGCCGGCAGCACCTCGGCGACGTGGGTGTCCGACACCTGCGCCGGCTGGGCCACGTGCGAGGGCAGCACCCGTCCGGTCCGGGCGCGGATCAGGTCGGCGAACTTCGCGGGGTTCTCCACCGGCAGCACCTGGTCCACGCCGCCGAACCGCACGACGGCCACCTCGCCCGCGGGCACCGACTGGCTCGGACCGTTGCGCAGGACGGCCCACGGGGCTTCGCCCGGCACCGCCGAGCGCACGGCGGCGGCCGTGATGTCCTTGAGCGGCAACGTCTTCCACGGCACCCGGCCGCGCTTCTGGCCGGGGGCGAGGTCCATCGGCTCGGCGGACGCCCGCTGGATCCAGATCTCCACGGCCCGGTCGGTCACGACCACCGAGTCGGCGTTGGTGGAGGCCTTCTCGACGACCCGCAGCGGGAACTCCACCTGGTACGGCGAGGTGCCGAGCACGTCGGAGGGCTGGGCGAGCACCGCACGTCCGGCGAGCCAGGCGAACAGCGTGGACGGCAGCCACAGCGCGACGCAGAGGACGATGTTCAGCGCCGGGTGGAGTTCGGTCGGCCGGAGGTGCATGACTACGGCCGCCGTCGCGCCCAACGACTGGACGGCGGCGACGGCCAGCGACACCACGGCCCAGCGGTGCGGCCGGTGGCGGTACTTCGACGCGAGCCACGCCAGCGCGAACAGCGGCGCCACCGCCAGGACCGCCGGGACCAGGGCGTCCGACTTCTCGGTGCCCAGCAACGGCAGCGGGAGCGCGGCGTAGAACAGGTGGATCGCGAGCGCGACCAACAGGAGGAGTCTGGTGGGCAGCACCGGTCAGCCGGTCCTGTCCGGACCGGCGGCGTGCAGCGTCACGCGGATCAGCACGCGCTTCTCGGACACCATCGAGGCCCGGTACCCGTCCCAGTCCGGGTGCTCGCCCGCGGCCTGCCGGTAGTACTCGACGAGGCCGTCCATCGCCTCGGGCAGCGACACGACCTCCGCGGTGCCGTCGACCTGGATCCAGGTGCCGAAGAACTCGTCGGGCAGCACGCACAGCCACACGCGGGGGTCGTTGCGGAGCTGCCGCACCTTGTAAGCGGTCTCGCGGGTGCTGACCACCACGTGCCCCTGCGCGTCCACGGCGGCCAGCACGGGGGACATCTGCGGGGTGCCGTCCGGGCGCACGGCCGCGAGGACCGCCCGGTGCTGCGTGCGGATGATCTCCCGCGCCTGATCCAGGTCCATGGGGCACATCATGTCGTGACGCAGGGGCGTACGCCTGTGACACGATGAAATCGTGGCGACACCGAACTCGGTGACCTGGCAGCTCCACGCCGATCCGGCGATGTGGGTGGCCGGGATCAGCAGCCTCTACCTCCAGGCGCTGCACCCGCGCGCGGCGGCGGGCGTCGTGCAGAACTCGAACTTCCGGCAGGACCCGCTGGGGCGGCTGTCGCGGACGGCGAGCTTCGTGGGCCTGTCGACGTACGGCACCGCGGAGGAGGTCGAGGCCGCCGCGGCCAGGGTGCGCGCGGTGCACAGGTCGTTGCGGGGCAGGGACCAGGAGACCGGGGCGGTGTTCCGCGTCGACGACCCGGAGCTGCTGCGCTGGGTGCACTGCGCCGAGGTGCACTCGTTCCTCACCGTGGTGCGGCGGGCCGGGTACCGGCTGTCCGACGCGCAGGCCGACCGCTACCTCGCCGAGCAGCGGTGGACCGCGACGCTCGTAGGGCTGCACGCCGACGAGGTGCCGGGGTCGGTGGCCGGGATGGCGGACTACCTGGACGAGGTCCGGCCGGAGCTGCGCTCGTCGGCCGACGCCGAGGTGGTCTACCGCTTCCTGCACCGGCCCCCGGTGCGCGGCGCGCTGCGCTGGGGGCTCGGCGTGTACGAGCCCGTTCTCGGGCACCTGGCGTACTCGCTGCTGCCCGACTGGGCCGTCGAGCGGTACGGGCACCGGCCCTACTCGGCGGCGACGGCCACGGCGCTGCTGCGGGTCCTGCGCGGCGGCGCGAAGGCCGTTCCGGGGCTCCTCCGGTGGCGCGTGCCGTCCGGTCACGTGAACCGAGCCGTCTACCGCCTCGGGTGGTCCGCCTACCCCCGGCGCGCGCTCCTGCCATAGGAATTTGGCGTACATCACAGCTGTTCATCACCCGAACGGCCTAGTGAAATGACGGAGTGCGACGCTCGTCGCATAGGCGGGCCCTATCGCGTACGTAGCATGGGAGGCGCGAATCCCGAGGTCGGGTCGATGGCGACCGCTCCCGTAAATCCCTCGGTGACGCCCTGCCCGCACGGTTCGAGGAAAGGTTCACCTGCGCATGTTGTTGCGTCGAATGCTGCCCATTGCCGTCTCGGTGGCCCTGCTCGCCGCCTGCGGGAGCGGCGCCGAGGGGACGCTGGAGGGTCGGGCCGACGACGGCTCGCTGACCGTCGGCATCCGCTTCGACCAGCCGGGTCTCGCCCAGCGGCGGATCGACGGCAAGTTCGTCGGCTTCGACGTCGACGTGGCCAAGTACATCGCGGGCCAACTGGGCGTGGACGAGAAGAAGATCACCTGGACCGAGGCCAGGTCGGCCGACCGCGAGAAGCTGATCATGTCCGGTGCGGTCGACTTCGTCGTCGCCACCTACTCGATCACCGACAAGCGCAAGCAGCAGGTGGCGTTCGCGGGCCCCTACTTCGAGACCGGCCAGGGCGTGCTCGTCCGGTACACCGAGAACGACATCACCGGGGCGGACAAGCTCAACGGCAAGAACCTGTGCTCCGTCACGGGTTCCACGTCGGCGCAGAAGGTCCTGGACGAGTTCGCGCAGGGCGTGAAGCTGGTGGAGTACGGCCAGTACTCCGACTGCGTCACCGCCCTGCTGGCGGGCAACGTGGACGCGGTCACCACCGACGAGGTGATCCTCGCGGGCTTCGCCGCGGCGAACCCCGAGCTGCTCAAGGTGGTCGGCCCCAAGTTCAGCACCGAGAAGTACGGCGTCGGCCTGCCGAAGGACGACGTCAAGGGCCGCGCGAAGATCAACGACGCCATCGCCAAGATGATCAGCACCGGCGAGTGGGCCAAGTCCTTCCAACGCAACATCGGCCAGTCCGGCATCAAGCTCCCCGAACCCCCCAAGCTCACCGAGCAGTAACCACAAGGGCTGCCACTCCCCACCCTCCGCGGGGCCGACGACATCTCCGCCTACTGGCCCACCACGCGAGGCCGCGTCGGTAGGTCGGGTCACCATTTTTTCGAGGTGGGGTGGGGACGAAGTCTCTACCCCACCTCGAAAAAATCGGGGCACGAACTGCCGACCACAGGCGGCCGAGCCGGAGTCTGCGCAGCAGCGACCGTTCTACACAGCTCCCTTCGCCACCCACGCGTTCCAGTCGAGGGCCCAGTCGTAGTACGTGCGGTCTTCCTCGGAGAGCGCGACGCTCGACCCGACCACGTTCACCGGGTCGCCGGGGATGACCTCGTCGTAGTACTGCTGCGCGTTCTCCGGGGCCAGGTTCGCGCAGCCGTGCGACACGTTCTCGCTGCCCTGCGCGTACCGCGAGCCCTCGTACCCGTGCACGTACTCGCCGTTGTACGAGATCTGCACGCCCCACGGGACCTTGACGTTCTCGTAGTTGTACCGCTGGTTCGTCATCGACACCTCGGCCGACTTCGAGATCACCACGTGGATGCCGCTGCGGGTGACCCGGCCGGGGTCGGACTCCAGGCCGTAGCTGGCCGGGAAGTCGAACAGCTGCTGCCCGTCCTTGGTGACGACGAACCGGTGCGCCTGGGTGTCGGCGGTCGCGACCAGCGCGCGGCCGATCGTGAAGTGCACGCTCACGTCCTGGCTGCCGTAGGCGCCGTCGCCGTGCGGGACGCCGTACAGGTTCGCGTTCACCTTCACCGTGGTGCCGGGCGTCCAGTAGGCCTTGGGCCGCCAGTGGACCTCGGTGTCGCTCAGCCACGCCCACGCGCCTTCGGTGGGCACGGACGTCTCGACCTTCAACGCCTTCTGCACGCTCGCCCGGTCCGCCACGGGTGCGGAGAACTCGATCGCGACCGGCATCGCGATGCCGTAGGTCTGGTCGTCGCCGACGTTCAGGCTGCCGCTGATCTGCCGCGCGGGCGTCACGGTCGTGAACGCGCCGGTGATGGGTGCTTCCTTGCCGTCGTTGCCGATCGCCGTCCCGGTCCAGGTGTAGGTCTTGCCGTACCCGAGCGGCTCGCTCGCGACCCAGCTCGTGCCGTCAGCGGCAGGCGCCCCCGCGACCTGCGTGCCCTCGTCGTTGGTCAGCGCGACGGACACCAGCTTGCCCTCGGTCACCGCGACCTGGAACGGTCCGGCCGGGCTCACGCCCTCGCTGCCGTTGGCGGGCGTCGTGCTCACGGCCATCGGCGCCTGCACGGCGACGTTCTTCGCCTGCTGCTCGACGGCGGTCGGGCTCGCCGCCTCCCCGCCGCCGCACCCCGCCACGAGCACTCCCACGGCCAGCACCACCGCTGCCGCCAGCCTCTTGTTGATCCCCACTGCTCCCCCTCAACCACGCTCGACGTGCAATGTGACGTGTCGTGGCACTCGGGCGTTGTCCCGACACGATTGTGATCCCGGTCACGCAGGTCGCGGAGGCGGTGTCGATCACCGCAAGATCGGCTCGGCGTACGTGGAACCGCCCCTTAGCAGGTTGTCCGGACGCGCTCGCGGACGGCCCGGTTTGGTCGCTTCGGGCTGTAGTCTTCAGCCTTCCCAAGCGATACCCTGGCCTCGCAGGCCGTGGTTTCTGTGTTCGTGTCTCACGCTCGCGGAACAGCACGCGGGCGGACCCTCTTCTCGTTGAGGCAAGCGGAGGAGATGCCCCCGGGACGGCCGGGGGTTGCATGGTGCAACCTCAAGCTTTCCTGCGATGGAGGCAGGTACATGGCACAGGGCACTGTCAAGTGGTTCAACTCCGAAAAGGGCTTCGGCTTCATCGCCCAGGACAACGGCGGCGCTGACGTCTTCGTCCACTACTCGGAGATCCAGGGCAACGGCTTCCGCTCCCTGGACGAGAACCAGCGCGTCGAGTTCGAGGTCGGCCAGGGGCAGAAGGGCCCGCAGGCCCAGAACGTCCGGGCGATCTGAGTCGGTCGTACCAACGGAAAAGGCCCCCACCGGGATATCCGGTGGGGGCCTATTCCGAGTTCGGATCAGAAGCCGCGCTGGCGCGCTTCCCACTGCAGCCGCTGCATGACCCACTCGGTGGCGAGCGCCTGCGGGGACGTCTGGCGTTCCGCGGCCAGCTCCTTGAGCTGCTCGTTGTCCATCAGGGTCAGGCGGAGCTGGTAGACCTGCGCGGTGCCGAAGCTGGTGCCGGACGCGGTGGTCTCCGTGTCGGCGGTCTCCGGTGCCAGTGCGGCGAGGTAGGACGTCAGCTCATCATCGGTGTCGACCTCGGGCGCCAGGTCGTCCTGCACCACTTCCTGCTGGGGCGGACGATGGCGGCCGGACTTCGAACGACCAAGGGACGGTAGGGGCACCGGCCAAGGGTAACGGTTGGATTGCGGTGACCATAAAAGTGTGACCCCGGTCACAGGGAATTGCCGCGTGTTCGCATGGAGAGGCCCCCGCGCCAGGGGGAGGAACGCGGGGGCCGGAGGGGATCTCCACAGGTGCTGACCGGGGGTGTGTCAGCAATTCGGATTGTTGCACGCG
>DATMCA010000956.1:0-3108 GCA_035559015.1 Umezawaea sp.
GCTCATCTGCTGATCTCTTTCTCTGGAAGGATTGTTCTCGCGAACGCGCGCATCCGGCGGAGCGCCTCGTCGATGGCGTCCGACTCGACGGCGTAGGACATCCGCACGTGGTCCGGTGCTCCGAAGTCGGCACCGGGCATGACCGCGACGCGCGCGTCGCGCAGCAGGCGGGTGGCGAACGTCGCCGCGTCGCGGATGCCCGCGCGGCCGTACAGTCCGGTGACGTCGACGAGCACGAAGTACGCGCCGGTCGGCTCGACGGCCAGCTCCAGGCCCGGGACCTCGGCCAGGCCCGCGCACATCCGGGTCCGCCTGCGGTCGAGGTCGGCCTTGCGCCGGGCGAGTTCGCCGACCGGTTCGGGGGTCAGCACGGCGAGGGCGGCGTGCTGGGAGATCGTGGACGGCGCCGAGGTCGTGTGCCCCTGCACCGCGGCCATGGCGGCGATCACCGGCCTCGGGCCGGCGGCGAAGCCGACCCTCCAGCCCGTCATGGCGAAGGTCTTGGAGAAGCCACCGATCGTGATCGTCCTCGCCCGAACGTCCTCGCCCAACGACGCCACGCTGACGAGCTCCGCGCCGGGGTACACCAGGTCGCCGTAGATCTCGTCGCTGACGACGACGAGCCCGTGCGCCAAGGCGACCTCCACCAGGGCGTTCAACTCGTGGCGGTCGTAGACCACACCCGTCGGGTTGGACGGGCTGTTGAGCAGCAGCACCTTGGTGCGACTGGTGATCCGTTCGGTCACCAGGGCGGGAGTCAGCTTGAACCCCGTCGGGACGCCGGTCTCGACCACGACCGGCACCCCGCCCGCGAGGGTGACCATGTGCGGGAAGCTGACCCAGTAGGGCGCCTGGACCAACACCTCGTCGCCGGGCTCCAGGAGCACGGCGAAGGCGTTGGCCAAGGCCTGCTTGGCGCCGTTGGTGACGACCACCTGGTCAGCCTTGTGAGGACTGCCCCACGTGTCGGTCAGGCGGGTGGCGATGGCCTGTCGCAGGGCTGGGATCCCGGCGACGGGCGTGTAGCGGGTGAACCCGTCGTCGATCGCCCGGTGGCCACCGCGGCACGCCTCGTCCGGGGTCGGGAAGTCCACCTCGCCGCCGGTGAGGTTGACGACGTCGACCCCCTCGGCGGCGAGCTGCTTGACGTGCGCGTCCAGCGCGGCGGTGCTCGACGGTGGCAGGAGCACCGCGCGGTGGTTCAGCATGGCGTCCCCTACTTGGCGCTGAGCGTGTAGGACACCTCGGCCGGCGCCGCGGAACCGCGCGTCACCACGACCTTGACCGACCAGTCGCCGCCCATGCCCAGCACGATCTTCGAGTCGTACCCGTCCCCGTTCGGGGTCGCGGTCTGCTCACCGCTGTGCATGTTCATCGACGGCATCTCCGGTGCCAGCTTCACCGTGGCGTCCTTCACGACGGCGCCGGAGGAGTCCTTGACCGTGATGTGCCCGGACGCCGACTGGCCGCCCTTGATCGGACAGGGCGTGTAGGCGAGCACGACCGTGAGCCCGCCGCTGTCCTTGGTCTCCGTGCACGTCTTGCCCGCGCCGTCCGCTCCCGCCTGCCGCTCGGCGCATCCGGCCACCGCGCCCAGCAGCAGCACGAGCGCCGCCCATCGCACCCTGGTCATCGAGATCTCCCCACAGGTTCCGTTCGTCGACTAGCCGCAGCAGGAACTCTTGGCCTTCGGAGCCGCCTCCGCCGTCGCCGCGGGCTTCGGCCCGCAGCAGGACGACGCCTTCGGCGCGGCCGCCTCCTCCGCCTTCGCCTCGGGCTTCGGCCCGCAGCAGGAGCTCTTGGCCGCGGGAGCGGCAGCGGGCGCCGGCTCCGTACCCAGGGCCGAGGCGAACAGGCCGCTGACGTTCGTGTCGCTAGACATGGATCTTCCTTCCGTTGGTTTCCTGCTTGTCCTGGCGGTTCTGCACGTCGAGCAGCTCGGCGAGGCGCCCGTGCGCGGTCAGCAGTTCCACCGGGTTCCCGGACTCGACGATCCGGCCGTCTTCCAGGACGAACACCTGGTCCAAGTCCTCGACCAGCGCCAGCCAGTGGGCGACGACCACGGCCGTGCGGCCGTCGAGCAGTCGCCGGATGGCGGCCAGCACGACGCGCTGCCGGGCGGGGTCGACGCTGGAGACGGCCTCGTCGAGGATGATGACCTTGGGGTCCATGAGCATCGCCCGCGCCAGCGCCACGAGTTGGCGCTCGCCGACCGACAGGCGTGAGCCGCGTTCGCCGACCCTGGTGCCGTAGCCCTGGCCCAGTTCGGCGATCACCTCGTCGGCGCCGACCGACGTGGCGGCGGCGACGACCTCGTCGTTGGTGGCGTCGGGCTTGCCGAAGCGGATGTTCTCCGCGACGGTGCCGTCGAACAGCTGGGCTTCCTGGGTGACCAGGAGGACCTGGTTGCGCACCGAGGACCGGCTGACGGTCGACAGGTCGTGGCCGTCGATGCGGATCGTGCCGGAGGTCGGCGTGTAGAGCCGGACCAGCAGCTGCATGAGCGTGCTCTTGCCCGCGCCGCTGGACCCCACGATGCCGATGTGCTCTCCGGGTCGTGCCGACAGGGTGAGGTCGTGCAGCACCTCGGGTCCTTCGGAGTAGCCGAAGCTGACCCCGTCGACCTCCAGTTCACCGCGCACGTCGGGGAGTGCTGCGCCGTTGTCGTCCTCGGCGGGGAGGTCGAGCACGTCGAGGATGCGCTGGGCCGAGACCGCCATGTCGGAAGCTTCGCCGAGCTGGTGGGCGAGGTCGCGCACCGGGTTGAGCATCTTCTTGACGAACAGCGCGAACGCGGCCAGCGTGCCCGCGGCGAGCGCGGCGCCCTGCGCCATGCCCATCGACGCCATCATCGTGTCGGTGCCCAGGAGCATCCAGGTCATCGGCATCATGCCGGAGGCCAGGGAGAAGAAGAACCCGGAGCCCAGGGCGTGGCCCTGGATGATTTGCCGGCCACCGAAGAAGATGAGCAGCGCGAGTGCGAAGTGGACGCTGAACGACAGGTGCGAGGACAGCCACAAGCGCTTGCGGGACAACCTGTTGTGCACCACGTTGTAGGTCGCCGAGCGGCGGTCCAACTCGTCCAGGAGCGCCTGCTCCTGGCCGAAG
>DATMCA010000957.1:0-3767 GCA_035559015.1 Umezawaea sp.
GCCGGTGCGCGTCACGGCCGTGCTGCTCGCGACCGTCGCCGCGGTGACGGTCCTGCTGCTGGTGTTCCCGGCGCCGCCGGACGCCGTTCCCGCCGACATGCCGTCGAGCGTCCTCTGGGACTTCCGCCTCGCCTCACTGGCCGAGACGGCGACCCTCTGGATCGGACTCGGCGTGGTGTTCGGGCTGCTGATCGACCCGGCGGTCCGCAAGACCAGGGCCAAGGAGGCCGTCGCCGCCTGAGCGGTGCTCCTCGGATCCAAGCAGAACGGCCGTGGACTCCCCGATCGGGGAGTCCACGGCCGTTCTCAGTGGACGGACCACTCACGACACCTCGGTGAGCGCCTGGTCCAGGATCTCCAAGCCCAGGGCCAATTCCTCCTCCGTCGCGGTCAACGGCGGCGCGATGCGGAACACCCCGCCCATGCCCGGCAGCTGGACGATGTTCATGTGCAGCCCGAGCTCCAGGCAGCGCCGGGTGACGGCCGCGCCCAGTTCGTCGGAGCTCTCCTTGGTCTCCCGGTCCACGACCAGTTCCACGCCGACCAGCAGGCCCCTGCCGCGGACGTCGCCCACGACGTGGTGCCGCTCGGCGATCTCTTCGAGGCCGGACCGCAGCACGCCGCCGAGGTGCGCGGCGCGCTCGTCGAGGCGGTCGCGCTCCAGGACGTCCAGCACCGTGTTGCCGACCGCCGCGACCAGCGGGTCCGAGACGTGCGTGGTGAAGAACAGGAACCCGCGGTCGTGCGCCTCCTGCTCGATCTCGGCGCTGGTCACCAGCGCCGCCAGCGGCAGTCCCGCGCCGAGCGTCTTCGACAGGGTCAGGATGTCCGGGACGATGCCGTCGCGTTCGAACGCGTACCAGGTGCCGGTGCGGCACAGCCCGGTCTGGGCCTCGTCGAGGATCATCAGCATCCCGCGCTCGCGGCACTTCGCCAGCAGGGCCGCGAAGTAGCCGGGCGGCGGTTCGAGGAGGCCGCCCGAGGACAGGATCGGCTCGACGATGCACGCGGCCAGGCTGCCGACGGACTGGGCGTCGATCAGGTCGAACCCGAAGTCCAGCTGCCGCTGCCAGTCGAGCGAGCCGTCGGGGTGGGTGAAGTCCGGCCGGTAGGCGTTGGGCGCGGGGATGGCGAAGTTGCCCGGCGAGGACGGGCCGTAGCCCTTGCGGCCCGCGCTGTAGGTCGCGTTCGCCGCGGCCTGCGTCATGCCGTGCCACGACCGCGCGAACGACACGACCTCGTGCTTCCCGGTGACGAGCTTCGCCATTCGGATCGCGGCCTCGTTCGACTCGGCGCCGGTGGTCAGCAGCAGCGCCTTCTCCAGCGGCGCGGGCAGCGTCCCGGCCAGCCGTCGGGCCAGGTCGACGACCGGGCGGCTCAGCATCCCGCTGAACAGGTGGTCGAGCGACCCGATCTGGCGGCGCACGGTGTCGACGATCTCCGGGTGCGAGTGGCCGAGGATCGCGCTCATCTGGCCGGACGTGAAGTCGAGCAGGCGGCGCCCGTCCTCGGTGTGGACGAAGCTCCCGGCCGCGCCGCCGATGATCTCGGGGGTGAACTCGCCGCCGTAGCGGACGAGGTGCCGTCGGGCGTCGGCCCAGAACTCGGTGGACGTCGGTGAGGTCGTCGGAGCAGCCATGCCCTCGAAGCTAGGACCGCCCGAGCATCACGTCCATCTCACAATTCCGACTGTGCTGTTCGGGAGATCCGCACAACAATGGCCCCATGCTGAACCCGTGGCGGCTCAAGCTGCTGAGCCAGCTCGACATCCTGGGCACGGTCCGCGCGGTCGCCGAGGCCGCCAACCTGAGCGCGTCGAGCGTGTCCCAGCAGCTCGCCGTCCTGGAGGCCGAAACCCACACCCACCTGCTGGAACGCACCGGCCGACGGGTTCGGCTCACGCCTGCCGGGCTGATCCTGGCGCGGCGGGGGAGGGCGATCCTCGACCACATGAACACCGTCGAGGCGGAGCTGCGCAGCCTCGGCGAGGAGCCGGCCGGACTCGTGCGGGTGGGCGCGTTCCAGAGCGCGATCCACACCCTGGCCGTCCCGGCCGTGATCGAGCTCGCACGCACGCACCCGCACGTCGACGTCGAACTGCTGGAGCTGGAGCCGCACGAGAGCGTCCGGGCGCTGCGCGTCGGCGACGCGGACCTGATCATCACCACGCAGGACTTCGTCACGCTCCCGCTCGGCCCGGACATCGACGTCGTCCCGCTGGCGACCGACGAGATCGTGCTCGTCGTGCCGTCGGACCACGCGGGTCGCGGCCCGACCGACCTCGCCGCCTACGCGGGTGAGCCGTGGGCGTTCGACATCCCCCAGTCGTACATGGCGAACCTGACCACCCGGCTGTGCCGCCGGGCCGGGTTCGAGCCCAGGGTCGTCTGCCGGTTCAGCAACTACCTGATGACGTTGCAGCACGTCGAGGCCGGGCTCTCGGTCGCGCTGCTGCCCGCGCTCGCCGTGGACCCCCGCTACCGCGTCGCCACCCGCGAGCTGGCACCGGCCGTCACCCGCACGATCACGGCGATGACCCGGCGCGGGGCCCGACCGCACGCGGCGGTCAACCTGGTGCTCGACACGGTGCGCCGACTGCCGGTGCCCACCGGGTGAGCCCGGTCAGAGCGCCGAGAGCACGCCCAGGTCCACGCCCACGAGGGACTCGCGGAAGATCCGCCGTTCACCGGGGTCGACCTCCACGTCGCACGGCACGACGAGCACCGTGCAGCCCGCGGCGACGGCGGACGCCACACCGGTCGGCGAGTCCTCGATCGCCACGCACCGGGAGGGGTCGACGCCGAGCAGCCTGGCCGCCTTCAGGTACGGCTCGGGCAACGGCTTGTTGAGCCCGTCGACCTCGTCGCCGCACACCGTCACGTCGAACAGGTCGCGGCCGATCGTGTCCAGCGCGACCTCGGTCAACGCCCGCTCGGTCGACGTCACCAGCGCCATCGGCACCCCGGAGTCCCGCACGGCCCGCAACGCGTCCACGGCGCCCGGCCGCCACGGCAGGCCCGCCCGGAACACCTCCTCGGTGCGCCGCGCGATCCACACGGCGGCGTCGTTCAGGTCGTCCTCGGTCGGCTCCAGGCCGAACTCCGCGAACAGCAGCGACAACGTGGTGGGCACGTTCGACCCGACCATCGCGTGCCTGGTCGCGAGCGACAGCGTTCCGCCGAGCTTCTCCGCGTACTCGTACAGCGGGACGTCCCAGAGCTTCTCCGAGTCGAGCAGGGTGCCGTCCATGTCCCACAGGACACCGGCGGGTCGACCATCAGGCATTGGAGTACTTCGCTTCCGGGTGGTGCGCGACGAACGCGGTGGTGGACCGCTGGAGCGGCTGCCCGCGGTGTTCGCCCGTTTCGGTGGGACCGGTCGCGCAATTCAACCCGATCAGGTCAATCAAGGGTGATTCCTCGATCACGAAGGCGACGGCGTTCGCCAGGTTGGCCGCGGCGGTGTTGGTCCCGACGGAGTCAGCGCCTGACTCCGGGCAGGCGCGCACCGCGTTGGCCCCGACGGCGCACGGCACCTCGTCGCGACCCTCGTGACCTGCGAAGTCTTCCGGCACGGGCGCCACCGATCCGGGCACGGCGCCCATCACGCCGTCGGCGACGGCCACTCGATCTTCACGAGCGGTCGGCAGAGGTGGGAAGACACGATCCGCCATGCGCCAAGCCTACGGGCAACCAACTTGGCCACGGGTCGTAGTCTGACCCGGTGACCGATCCGGACCAGGCCTCCCCCACCCCCTACGACCCTCG
>DATMCA010000958.1:0-6623 GCA_035559015.1 Umezawaea sp.
GCACGTAGGCGCCGGGGTTGACCGACGGCACCAGTCCCAGCGGGTCGGGTGAGGCGTACCGCCCGGTCTCCGGGTCGTAGTAGCGGAAGTGGTTGTAGTGCCAGCCGGTCTCCGGGTCGTGGTACTGGCCCGGGAACCTCAGGGGACAGGCCGTCTCGCCCGTCTGGAACAGCGTTCGGCCCCAGAGGGTGCTCGTGCGTCGCCATCCGACCTCGCCGCGGGCGTCGACCAGTTCGGTCGGGCTGCCGACGACGTCCGCCACGATCGCGTAAAAGCGCCGGTCGACCTCGTCCTGGTCGACCTGGGCGATCGGGGTGGCCGATCCCGGCTGGTACTCCCAGGTGCTGGTGGTGCCGCTGCTGTGGACGTGCTCAACCAGTCGCGTGCCGTCCCAGGTGAAGTCGAACCGCTCCACGGGGTTACCGGCCGCGTTGAACCGCTCCTTCGCGATCCGCCTGCCCATCGGGTCGTAGCGGTACCGCCAGGTGGTGCCGTCGGGATTGGTCACGCCGGTGAGCCGGTCCTCGGCGTTCCAGGCGAAGCGCCAAAGGCGCACCTGCCCCGACAGCGTACGGTGCCGCCGTTGCACCACGCGGCCCTGCGGGTCGTGGACGTAGGAGGTGCGGCCCGCACTGCGCAGGCGCGTGGCGGCGTACTCGCGCGGTCCTTCGGACCCGTGGTCCGCGAACGGTAGGTCGGCGCGGGTGATGTTGCCGACGGGGTCGTAGTCGTAGCGCTCGGACCAGCCCTGCCCTTGCACGGAGACGACGCGTCCCCGCCGGTCCAGCACCAACCGGCGCTCACCGGCCGGATCGGCGACTCCCTCAATGTGGCCGTCGGGCCGGTACCGCCAGCTGCGGTGGGTGATCGGCTGCTTGGCCGCGACGACCTGACCGGTCAGCTGGTGCGCGGGTGACCACGACTGGGTCACGGTCAGCTCGCCCAGACTCCGCTCGACCTGCCGGCCGAGCAGGTCGTGCCGGAAGGCGAGGCTGCCACCGGTCGCGTGCAGCGCCACCGGGTTGCCCACCGCGTCGTACGCCCAGGCGGAGGTCACGCCGACAGCAGTCTCGCGGAACACGCGCCTGCCGGCGGTGTCGAACCCGGACCGGACGGTGCGCCCGCCTGCGGTTTCCGAGAGCACGCGTCCGCGGGCGTCCCGCTCGTAGACGACCTCGGTGTCCGGGTTGGTCGCCCGGACCACACGACCGCAGGGATCGCGGTCGAAAGTGGCCGTCCCGGTGGGTGTGTGCTTCGCGACCACGTCACCGTGGACATCGCGCTCGTAGACGACCGTCTCACCCATGCCGTTGGTGCGGGTGGACAGCCTGCCGGCGGCGTCATAGGTGTAGGTGAGCACCCTGCCGTCGAAGTCCACCTCCCGCTGCGCGCGGCCCGCCGCGTCGTACTCGTAGCGCCAGCTCAACCCGTGCGGGCCGATGACTTCGACGAGTCGGAGTTCCGTGTCGTACGCGTACGACGTGCGGGCGCCGTCCGGAGCGGTGCGGGCCGCTGGGAGGTCGAAGAAGGTGAACTCCGTACGGGTGACTTGCCCGAGCGCGTCGACGTGCTCAACCTGGTTGCCCTCGCCGTCGTAGCGCCACCGCTCGGTGCTGCCGTCGGGGCGGGTGCGCGCCAGCAGCTTGCCTTCCACGGTCCAGCTGTACCGGGTGGTGCCGCCGAGCGCGTCGGTCGTGGCGGCGACACGGCCGAAGGCGTCTCGCTGGTGCCGGGTGGTGGCGCCGAGCGGGTCGGTGATCGCGCTGATCAGTCCGGCGTCGTCCGTCTCGTACCGCGTGACGTTGCCGAGCGGGTCGGTGGTGCGGCTGAGGTGGCCGCGTTCGTCGTACTCGAACCTCGTGGTGGCACTGGCCGGGTCCGTTTCGACCGCCAGGTTGCCGTGGGCGTCGTACTCGCGCAGCCACCTGCCGCCCGCGGGATCGGTGACCTCGGTCGCCAGGCCCGCGCCGGCGTAGGTTGCGGTGACGGTAGTGCCATCCGGTCGGGTGATCGCGGTAACGTCGCTCTCGCCGTCGTAGGCGTAGCGGGAGGTGTGGCCGAGCGGGTCGGTCACGGCCACCAGCCGGTCGAAGCGGTCCCACTCGCGGGTGGTCACGGCACCGAGTGGATCGATCTGCCGCACCACCTGGCCGAGTTCGTTGAGCTCGTAGGTGGTCGTGTTGCCCAGGGTGTCGGTGTGAGTGGTTCGGCGGTCCTCGTAGGCGAAGGTGCCGTTGAGCGCCACACCGGAACCGATGGTCGTGGTGGCCCGGCCCTCGTCGTCGTAGACGTACCGGTACCAGACGCCGTTGCGGTCGGTCCAGGACGTGAGCCTGCCGTCCTCGTCGTGGGTGAAGCGCAACGCGGCGCCGGACGAGTTGGTCACCTCGGACAACTGTCCCGCGTCGTCGTAGGCGTAGCGCGTCAAGGTGATCGGCTCGGGCGCGGACGTCAACCGCAGCGCCGTCACCCGCCCGTCGGCCGTGTCGACCGCGACCTCGTACCCGCCGGAGTGGCGCAACCGCGTCGGCAGGCCCTCGTCGTCGTGGTCGACGAGGACCTCACCGCCCGCCCGCCGCCGGACAGCCGTCAGCGGCAGCGTCGAGCGCGCGTCCCACTCCGCGCCGACGGGGTGGAACTCCCACGCCAGCCCTCGCTGCGGGTGCACCACCTCGTAGCCCGCGCCGCTGCGCCGCAGCGTTAGCCGCGGACCGAAGTCCGGCAGCACGGTCTCCGCACCCTCCGGCTTGGGGAAGCGCAGCAGGCGGCCGTCCTCCGTCACCAGCCAGACGTGGATAGGGCCGACCTCGACCCGCTGGTCCAGGGTGGAGGCCCAGGACGGGCCGAACAACCGCCCGGCCCGGTAGGACGACTGGTGGTGCCGGGAGAACACGAGCGGCAGCAGACCAGGCAACGTGGCATCGGTCTGCGACAGCACCACCTCACCGGTGGCGACGTCGATCGGGTCGTCCTCGCAGAACGGCCGGTCGGCCGACTGGGAGGCGTTGTGGGGATCGTCCACCGTGCTGTCGATGTCGCCGTCGCGTTGCGGCCTGTTCCCAGGGCGGTCGGTCTGCCGAGGGCTGTCCGGAGACGTGGTGGGCGTCGCCCCGTCCGGACTGCTGGTGTCGGGAGTGGCGGGGCTGCTCGGGGTGGTGGCCGTCGAGGGGGTGGTGGTGCCGGAAGGGGAGGTCGTGCCGGAGGGCGAGGTCGTGTCCGCTGTGCTCGACGGGCTGGTGGTGCCGTCCGGGCCCTTGACGGTGGGGGTGTCGGGTGCGCCGGCCGGGCTGGTGGTGCCGGGGCTGCTCGGACCGTCGGCTTTGCGGCCGAGTTTGCCCAGCTTCTCCATGATCTCGCCGAGCTTGTCGAGGACCTTGCGGATGCGCGGGGTGACGTTGCCGATGGTCTTGACGAGCTTGCGGACCAGGTCGGAGATGCGGTTGCAGACCCTGGCGATGGTGGAGGTGGCCTGCGCGACGATGACCGGCGTGGCCAGGCCGAGGGTGGCGACGGCCTCCAGGGCCCAGGTGATCAGCTTGCCGACGACCTCGGCCACCAGGTCGCGGATGATCTCGCGGACGGCCGCCACGACCTCGCCCATCACCATGACGCCGACCCCCACGCCCTCGGCCAGGGTCGCGGCACCGGCGATGGCGTCGGCGGTCTGGGCGGCGTGGCCGCGGTAGGTGTCGGCGGCGGTGCCCTGCCAGCCCGGCGCGTCCTGGGTGCCGAGGTCCTCGGCGATGCGGGCGACCTCGGCGGCGACGTTGGCCCAGGTCTCGCTGAAGGAGCGGATGACCGGTGGGTCGCCGGCGAACCAGTCCAGCGCCTCCTTGAGGGGCTGGACGTGCTCGATCAGCCACCCCACGCCGTAGGAGGCCACTGTGCCGATCGGGTCGATGACCATCGACAGCACTTCCAACCCGACACCGACGCCGCCGAGGCCGGCCTCGACCCAACTGCCGTCGGAGATGCCGCTCGCCAGGTCTGCGGCGGACTCGGCGATGCCGATGCCGGTGACCGCCGTGGTGTCGCTCTTCGCCGTCGCGACCAGGGGGTTGTTCACGTGTTCATCCCGTCGAAGCGCGCTGCCTCACCGGACTCTTGGGCGTCGTAGGTGCGGGAGGTCTCACGCAGGTTCGCGGCGTTGTCGACGACCGTCTCCGCCGCCTTGGTCAGGGCCTGCACCCCCATCTCCTCGAACGGCTGCAACAGCATCGCGAACGGTTGGCAGACCACGCCGTAGGCGGAGTCGTTCATCGCCACCGTCCGCGCGGCATCCGCGGCGGTGCGCAGTCGGTCCGCCAGACCTTCGACCCGTCCGGCCAAGGCCGCGATCTCCCCGGTGAGAACCTCGTAGCCCGTCATCCCGTCACCCCAGGTAGCTATCGTCGCTGAAGTCGTCGCCATCGCCGCGGCGCGGTCGGTATGGCGGCGGGGCGGGAGGGTCGTCCGGCTCGACCTGCGGGAAGTTGCGCTCGGCGGTGGCCACGATGTGCTGTCCCGATGCGGTCTCCCCGACCGTCTCCCCCACGATCCGAGCCAACTCGGCCGGGTAGGCGGCCTGGGCCTGGCGCATCGCCTCCATCACCGCCGCTGCGATCTGCTCCGGGCGCAGCCGCGACACCGCCTCGGTCATGGACACGTCACTCGGGATGCCATTGGGGCCTACGGTCACGCTGACCGCTCCACCGGCGGCCGACCGGGTGAGCGAGATCCGCTCGACCTCCTGCCGCATCGATTCGTACCGCGCCGCCTTCTGCTCGGCGTCGCGCTCCCAGTCGTCGACCAAGCGCTGCACGTTGGCCAAGGGATCGGTCATCGGCTTCCCCTCCGGTGACATGGAAATCGCGCCACGCTACCTTGGTTGGGACGGTGCCCGAGGCGCTTTCGTTCCCGAGGTTGCCGGTTCAGCCCAACGCCGTGGCCCGAGCCGTCGTGACCGGCCACCGCGGGACTTCCAGTGGATCTTGATCGCAGCAGCACCCCTGTCTGCCGGGCTGCAGCACGCGAGCAATTCGGCGATGTTCTCCGATCGAAGTGTCACTGGTTACCGAGCCCAGCCCCGAGTCTTGAAGGCGGCCGCAGTGCGGTAGGCGTTGATGGCGGTGGCCAGGTAGTCGATGAGCCGGTTGGGCAAGGCGTCCAGAGAGAACCAACGGACCGCGGTGCACTTGTCGGGTTCTCGGTTGGTCGGTGTACCGACCCAGCGGCGGGCTTCGAAGGAGAGGCCGAGACGGGGTTCGGGGCCTGAGCCGTTGACGTGGAGGGCATGGACCAGGCGCAGGTCGGCTACGCCCCCGGCGCCCAGGACGCCTGGAGCAAGAGCCTGGACGGGTGGGGTCCGGTCGCCGCCGCGCTGGCCGAGCCGGACCAGCCGATCCCCCGGCGCGTCCTGGCGTTGGCGCAGCAGTTCGAGGGCTTGCCGCGGCACCTGGGCGTGCACTCGGGCGGGATGGTGATCTGCGACCGGCCCATCGGCGAGGTCATCCCGGCGGAGTGGGCCCGCGCTGACGGCCGCACCGTCCTGCAACTGGACAAGGACGACGTCGCCGCGATCGGCCTGGTCTTCCCTGTCAAGTCAGCGTGTTGAGATCTTGAAGCCTTGCTTCTACCCGACTTGCGGCAGCCGTCATGGTGGGATCCCTCGGATAGATGAACCTCCCGTTGGCCAGAACTGGTCTGGGGGCACGAGTCCGAGTCGTCGGAGGTATGCCATACCTACGGCCGTGTCGGCGTACTGAGTTGCTTGCTCAGTCGTGTACAGGTGAACGCGCCTAATTTCTGCCGCCTCAAGCAATGTCCCCGACATGTTGCTTGGTCCCGTTGAACCTAGGTTTCGCGGACAGCTCCGAACGAGAAGCTTGCTTGGCACCATCCGCTCACGCCGATGTCCGTAAGTTCGGCACTGCTGTGCGGCTAGCTCCATGACGGCCGCAGGAGGACGACATTACGTCGATCGCGCCTTGTCGAGGTTGGAGCGGATGATCTTGGTTGTGGGGTGGTCGGGTCCCAACACCCGTTCGCTGTCGGTGAGGGTGGCCTCGTACAGCGGGATCGCCCGGCCCAGATCACCCGCCGACCGGTAGGCGCCGGCCAGGTTGTTCCGCGAGATCAGCGTGTCGGGGTGGTCGGGGCCGTAGAGGCGTTGGTGGCCTTGGCTTGCGCGGGTGAGCAGTGTGATGGCCGTGGTGGTATCGCCTTGATCGTTCAGGTACCGGCCGAGTCCGTGGGCCAAGGCGCAGAGCGGGTCGGTGTCGGTGTCGGTGTCGGTGTGGTCGAGCAGTGCCCGCGCGTGGGGCAGCACCATCCGGAAGACCGGCCACGCGGTGGGGAGACGATGATCGGTGCCGGTGAGCGCAGCGACCAAGGTGGCCGCGGTGGTGTCGCGAGCGAGAATGATGGTCGTTGGCCAGCGATGGGGGTCGTCCGGGTCGGGTGTTCGGGTGACGGCTTGGACCAGACGGTGGACGCTGATGGTGTCGTTGTCCAGGGTGATCATGTTGTAGGCGGCCAGCCTGCCCACCGCGTGCAGCACGTCGAATTCGGAGACATCGGTACCGGTGGTGAGCAGGCTGCGGGGGATGTCGTCGGGGGCGTACCAGGCCAGTCGGCGCAGCAGA
>DATMCA010000959.1:0-5974 GCA_035559015.1 Umezawaea sp.
AAGTCCACGCTGGTCGGACGGCTGCTGTACGACACCAAGTCGGTGCTGGCCGACACGCTCGACGCCGTGCACCGCGCGAGCGCCGACCGCGGCCTGTCCACCCCGGACCTCTCGCTGCTCGTGGACGGCCTGCGCTCGGAACGCGAGCAGGGCATCACGATCGACGTGGCGTACCGGTACTTCGCCACCGACAAGCGCTCGTTCGTGCTCGCGGACACCCCCGGCCACGTGCAGTACACCCGCAACACGGTGACCGGCGCGTCCACCGCGCAGCTGGCGATCCTGCTGGTCGACGCGCGCAAGGGCGTCATCGAGCAGACCCGCAGGCACGCGGCCGTGCTGGCCCTGCTGGGCGTGCCGCAGCTCGTGCTGGCGGTGAACAAGATCGACCTCGTCGACTTCGACGAGACCACGTTCGCCCGCATCTCCAAGGAGTTCACCGCGCACGCGACAGCGCTGGGCTACAGCCCGGACGCGGTGGTGCACATCCCGGTGTCCGCCCTCGCGGGCGACAACGTGGTGGAACACTCCACGAACACCCCCTGGTACTCCGGCCCGACGCTGCTGGAGCACCTGGAGAGCGTCCCGGTCGAAGCCGACCCGCACGACGCGGTCTTCCGCTTCCCGGTCCAGTACGTGATCCGGCCGCGCACGCCGGAACACCCGGACTACCGGGGCTACGCGGGCCTGGTGGCGTCGGGCACGGTCAAGGTGGGCGACGAGGTCGTCGTCCTGCCCGCCGGCCTGCGCAGCACCGTGGAGAAGATCGACACCTACGACGGGCCGCTGGCCGAGGCGGCGGCGGGCCAGTCCGTGACGCTGCTGCTGGCCGACGACCTGGACATCTCCCGCGGCGACCTGATCGCCGCCGCGGGCACTCCCCCGCAGGTCACCGACGAGTTCGACGCCACCCTGTGCTGGCTGTCGGAGAAGCCGCTGACGCCGGGCGCCCGCGTGCTGGTCAAGCACGGCGCCCGGACCGTGCAGGCCATCGTCACGGAGCTGCGGGCGCGCTTCGACGAGCAGCGACTGGCCAGTGTGGACAGTCCGACCTCGTTGGGCCTCAACGAGATCGGCCGGGTCGCGATCCGCACGGCGGAGCCGCTCCCGGTGGACGGGTACTACAGCAGCAGGCGCACCGGCGCGTTCCTGGTGATCGACGCGGCTGACGGCGGCACGCTCGCCGCCGGCCTCGTGGGCGCGGGCCTCCCGGTGCTGGACGGCGTGGAGAGCTGTACCGAGGGCGGGAGCAGCACCACTCCGCCCCTTCCTCCGGCTGTCGCCGACGACCACGCCCTCGTCTCCCCCGGCCCCTGAACACTCCCCGAAAGGTCCCCGCAGCCGTGAGCAGCAACCGCAGACTCCTCGCCACGTCCCTCGCCGTACTCACGACCTTCGCCACGCTCGCCGGGTGCTCACGGGCGGGCAGCGACGACACCGCCGCGGCACCCGCCGCGTCCGACGACAAGGGCCCCGCCGCCGAGGTGCGGCTGGGCTACTTCCCGAACGTCACGCACGCCGCCGCGCTGATCGGCGTCGACAAGGGCCTGTTCGCCAAGGAACTGGGCTCGACCAAGCTGACCACGCAGACGTTCAACGCCGGCCCGGACGAGGTCAACGCGCTGCTCGGCGGGTCACTCGACGTCGCGTTCATCGGCTCCGGCCCGGCGATCAACGCCTACGCGAAGTCCAAGGGCGAGGCCGTTCGGCTGGTCGCGGGCGCGACCTCGGGCGGCGCGCAGCTCGTGGTGAAGTCCGACATCAACTCCGCGGCGGACCTCAAGGGCAAGACGATCAGCACGCCGCAGTTGGCGAACACCCAGGACGTGTCGTTCAAGAAGTGGCTGGTGGACCAGAAGATCACCGCGGGCAGCGGGGCGGACCAGGTCAACGTGACCAACACGGAGAACTCGGCGAGCCTGGACCTGTTCAAGCAGGGCGGCATCCAGGGCGCGTGGGCGCCGGAACCGTGGTCGTCGCGGCTGGTGCTGGACGCGGGCGCCAAGGTGCTGGTGGACGAGAAGACGCTGTGGGACCAGGGCAAGTTCCCGACCACGGTGATCATCGTGCGCACCCAGTTCCTCAAGGAGCACCCGCAGACCGTGGAGGCGCTGCTCAAGGGTGAGGTCGCCGCGATCGACTGGGCGACGTCCGACAAGGCCGAGGCCAAGACCGTCGTCAACGCCGCCCTGAAGACGCTGACCTCCAAGGCGCTGGGCGAGCCGGTGCTGGACCGCGCGTTCGACAACATCGAGCTGACGGTCGACCCGCAGGCCAAGCACTTCCCGCAGTTGGCGAAGGACGCCGTGACGGCCGGTGTGGCGAAGGAAGCCGCGGACGTGACCGGCTTCGCCGACTTCACGCTGCTGAACAAGGTGCTCTCCGCGGCGGGCAAGCCCACCGTCGACACCGCGGGCCTGGACAAGAAGTAGCCGAACACCCGAGGGAAGGGCAGGCACACCATGACCGCCACACTCGAGGCCCCGACCCCGTCCGACACCAACGCCGCGGTGGCGCTGTCGGGCGTGCGCAAGGTGTTCGGCCACGGCGCCAACGCCGTCGTAGCGCTCGACGGCGTCGACCTGCGGGTCGCTCCCGGGGAATTCGTGTGCCTGCTGGGCGCGTCGGGCTGCGGCAAGAGCACCTTGCTGAACCTCGTCGCCGGGCTGGACGCGCCCACCTCGGGCGACATCGCGTTGACCACCTCGCGGCCCGCCGTGATGTTCCAGGAAGCGGCGTTGATGCCGTGGCTCACGGCCGCGCGCAACGTCGAACTGCCGCTGCGCCTCGCCGGGCTCAAGAGGGGTGCCCGGCGCGCCAAGGCGAGCGAACTGCTGTCGCTGGTCCGCCTCGGCGAGGCGGGCGGCAAGCGGCCGCACGAGCTCTCCGGCGGCATGCGGCAGCGCGTGGCGCTGGCCCGTGCGCTCGCTTCGACGCTGGGCAGCGCCGAAGCGGGCACGCCCGGTCTGCTGCTGATGGACGAGCCGTTCGCGGCGCTCGACGCGATCACCCGCGACGTGCTCCAGGCCGAGCTGGTGCGGGTGTGGCGCGAGACGGACACGGCGATCGTGTTCGTCACGCACGACGTCCGCGAAGCCGTCCGGCTCGGCCAGCGCGTCGTGCTGCTCTCGTCGCGACCCGGCCGGGTCGTGCGGGAGTGGGACGTCGACGGCCTGGCCGGTTCGGACGAGGCGGACACCATCGAGGAGATCACCACCCACCTGCGCGAGGTGATCAGTGGCCACGCCGCAGCCTCCTGAAACACTCGACGCCGACCGCGGCATGGCCGCGGTCGGCGCGGGTCTGGACGCGCTCGACGCTCCCGCGCAGAACCAGCGGAAGTCGCCGTGGCAGCGGTTCCTGCACACGGCCGTGCCGCCGATCGTGGCGTTCGGCCTGCTGCTCGGCGCCTGGCAGGCGCTGTGGGCCTCGGCGATCTGGCCGGAGTTCCAACTGCCCGCGCCCGCCGCCGTGTGGGACACGATCTGGGCGACGGTGCAGTCCGGCGACGCGGCCGAAATCCTCTGGACGTCGGTCTCCCGCGCCGTGCTCGGCTTCCTCGTGGCCGTGATCATCGCGACCCCGCTGGGGCTGCTGATCGCCAAGGTGCGGGTGGTCCGCGCGGCCATCGGCTCCCTGCTGACCGGGTTGCAGAGCCTGCCGTCGGTGGCGTGGGTGCCCGCCGCGATCCTGTGGTTCGGCCTCACGCCGTCCGCGATCTACTTCGTGGTGCTGATGGGGTCCGTGCCGTCGATCGCGAACGGCCTGGTGTCCGGCATCGACCAGATCCCGCCGCTGCTGCCCCGCGTCGGCCAGGCGCTGGGTGCGGGCAGGCTGTCGTCGGCGCGGCACATCCTGCTGCCCGCCGCGCTGCCCGGCTACCTCGCGGGCCTCAAGCAGGGCTGGGCGTTCTCGTGGCGCTCGCTGATGGCGGCGGAGATCATCGCGACCTCCCCGCAGCTCGGCCTCGGCCTCGGGCAGTTCCTGCACAACGGCCAGTCCCTCAACGACATCTCGATGGTCATCGCCGCGATCTTCCTGATCCTCCTCGTCGGCATCGGCATCGAACTCCTCCTCTTCCGACCGCTGGAACGCGCCGTCCTGCGCGCCCGCGGTCTGACCGGAGCACTCTGATGACCCCGCTCATCGCCGTCGCGCACGGCAGCCGCGACCCCCGTTCCGCGGCGACCGTCACGGCGCTGCTCGACGTGGTCCGCGCCCTCAACCCGGCCGCCGACGTCCGCCCGGCGTTCCTGGACCTGTCCGCGCCCCGGCTCGGCGACGTGCTCAAGACCGTGCACGGCGAGGGCCATCGGCACGCCGTCGTCGTGCCCCTGCTGCTGGGCAAGGCCTTCCACGCTCGCGTGGACGTGCCCGGCGCGGTGGCCGAGGCGCAGCGCCAGTTCCCGAGGCTGTCGATCACGATCGGCGACGTCCTCGGCCCCGACCCGTGGCTCGAATCGGCCGCGCTGCGCAGGCTCGCCGAAGCGGGCGTCCGACCCGCCGACCGCACCACCGGCGTCGTGCTGGCGGGCGCGGGCTCGTCGCACGCCCCGGCGAACGCCGTCGTGGCCGCGATCGCCGCCCGCTGGACCGCCCGTTCCGGCTGGGCGGGCGTGGAACCCGCGTTCGCGTCGGCGGGTGGGCCCGACGTGGCCACGGCCGTCGCGCGCCTGAGGGCTCGCGGCGCGGCGCGGATCGCCGTCGCGTCGTGGTTCCTCGCGCCCGGCCTGCTGCCGGACCGGATCACCGCCCAAACGCTGGACCTCGCGCCGGACGCCCTGGTCGCGGCCCCTCTGGGTGCCGATCCGGAGGTCGCGGAACTGGTGCTGCACCGCTATTCCACGGCCTTGACGGGAAGCGAAGTTCGTCAATACGCGTGATTCGTCCGATCAGGCGACAGGGCCTTGACGTGAAACTTACTCACAAGTAGTCAGTTAGACACGCCGCTTCCGCTGGACGCCCTCCCACCTCAACGGGGAGAGGGAAAACATGAAGACAGCCGTATTCGCCGCGCTGGCCCTGGTGCTCGCGACGAGCACACCGGCGTCAGCCGAACCGCACGCGATCACGTACAAGTTGAAGGCGACCGCACTCGGCCAGAGCGCGGAGTTCACCCTCGACCAGTCGATCGACGCGACCGCGCCGGAAGCGGTCGCGCCGGGCGGCACGGTCACCGCGGTCATCGACCCGGCGCCGAACAAGGTCCCGTCCGAGGCCGCCGGCTACACCGTGCGCGAGATCAAGACCATCACGTTGTCGCTGCCCGTACCCGCCAACTCCACGTTCCAGTCCGCCACCGCCACCGGCGGCTCCGGACTCGGCAGCACCCCGACGATCGGCCTGTCGGGAACCGACGTGGTGCTGAAGATCGCGGGCCCGATCAAGGGCGGCGCCGACTTCGAGTTGCCCACCATCACCCTGAACCTGGTGGCGGGCGGCTCGGGCGCCATCAGCACCCAACTGGGCGGCACCAGCTACACCGCACCGGGTCTCACCTTCACCGCCGGCATCAGCGTCTTCGGCTTCCCGCTGGACGCCCCGGCCACCGGCTACCCGGACCCCAACCCGATCCTGACGACCACCACCATCGGCTGACCCGACCGCCGCGTGGAGTTCTCCGGAACTCCACGCGGCACACCAGCGTGGACCGCTGGTCCAGCAACCACTTTCGTGGTTCGCCCGATTGCCTTCCACGCAAGTCCGGATGGGACCCTGTCCGGATGCACATGTTCGTCGACGAGTCCGAACGCGGCAGCTACCTGCTCGCCGCGACCCTGCTCGATCCGCGACTGGTCCAACGGACGAGGTCGGCCATGCGGGAACTACTGGTCCCGGGATGCCGGAGCCTGCACTTCAAGACCGAAAAGGACTCCCGGCGGCGGTTGATCGTCTCCAAGCTGGTCCAGGACGGCCATCAGGTCCACCTCTACAACGGACGAGGCCCGAGCGAGCAGGTTCGAGCGGTACTCCT
>DATMCA010000960.1:0-7677 GCA_035559015.1 Umezawaea sp.
GCCGGTGCGCGGCGACGGCCAACTTCCCCACCGACTTGGCCGCGGCGGCGTCGAGCCGAGCGGGCGCGTGGAAGTCGGTGAGCCCGGCGGTGTAGCGGGACGTGTAGTCGTAGATGCCGCCACCCTCCGGCTCGATCTCCACGGCGGGCAGCGCGTACGGACCGTCGGGTCCGTCGATGACCGCGACGGCCACCTCGACGCCCTCGATGAACCGCTCGGCCAACACGGTCTCCCCGTACGCCAGGCACCCGACCATCGCGGTCGGCAGCTCCGTCGCGTCCCGGACGACCTGAGCGCCCAGCGCGGACCCACCCTGGTCGGGCTTGAGCATCAGCGGCAGACCGAGGCTCTCGACCATCGCGTCCAGCACGGGCTGCGCGCCGAGTTCGCGGAACGTCGCGTGCGGCAGCACGACCCAGTCCGGCGTCGTCAGCCCCGCCCGCGCCAGCTCGGCCTTCGCGATCGGCTTGTCCCACGCCCGTCGGCACGCCCGCGAGTCCGTGCCGACGTACGGCACGTCGGACATCTCCAGGATCGTCTGCACCGACCCGTTCTCGCCCTCGCCGCCGTGCAGCGCGACGACGACGGCGTCCGGGCGGTGGTCCTTCAACCGGGCCAGCAGGCCGCGGTCGGTGTCCCACTCCTCCACGGTCACGCCGACCGAGCGCAGCGCGGCCGACAGGCGACGACCGGACCGCAGCGACACCTCGCGCTCGTGCGACAGCCCACCGGCGAGTACCGCTACCCAGCGTTCCGACACGACTAATCTCCCCAACATCGACGGTGAAAACGGAAGGGCCACCCGCCTACCGTCCACAGTGGACAATACGCGGATGGCCCCGGCGAAAAGCTCTGGCGATCTAGGCGGTGTCCGGTGACGGGTTCTGCGGACCGGACAGCTCACGGCTGGTCGTCGGCCCGAACGTGGCGTGCAGCTGGGCCTCGTCCTCCAGGACGTTCGCCAGCCGCCGGATGCCTTCGCGGATCCGCTCCGGCGTCGGGTAGCAGTACGAGATCCGGAGCTGCCTGCTGCCGAGCTTGTCCGCGTAGAACCCGGTGCCCGACGCGTACGCCACCCGCTGGGTGATCGCGCGCGGCAGCATCGCCTTGGTGTCGATGCCCTCCGGCACCGTCACCCACACGTAGAACCCGCCGTCCGGCCGGTTCCACGAGCAGCCCTCCGGCATGTGCTGCTCCAGCGCCGAGATCGCCGCGTCCCGGCGGTCCCGGTAGGCCTCGCGGTAGATCTTGATCTGGCCCTTCCAGTCGTGCGTCGACAGGTAGCGCGACACGATCATCTGGTTGAGCGTCGGCGGGCACAGCGTGGCCGACTCGGCGGCCAGGACGAGTTTCTCGCGCACGGCGTGCGGCGCGAGCACCCAGCCGACCCGCAGCCCGGGGGCGAACGTCTTGGAGAACGACCCGAGGTACACGACGTTGTCCGGGTCGGTCGACCGCAGCGCCGGGTACGTCTGGCCGTCGAAGCCGAGGAGGCCGTACGGGTTGTCCTCGACGACGAGGACGCCCGCCTGGCGGCAGATCTCCAGGACCTCGGCGCGGCGGGCGATCGACAGCGTCACGCCGGCGGGGTTGTGGAAGTTCGGGATCGTGTACAGGAACTTGACCCGGCGGCCGGACCTCTCGACGGCGACCAGCGCCTCCCGCAGCGCCTGCGGGACCAGCCCGTCCGCGTCCATGGCCACGTGCACGACCTGCGCCTGGTAGGCGGCGAACGAGCCGAGCGCGCCCACGTACGACGGCCCCTCGGCCAGCACGACGTCACCGGGGTCGACGAAGATCCGGGTGACCATGTCCAGCCCCATCTGGGAGCCGACCGTCACGACGACGTCGTCCGGGTGGCCGTGGATGCCTTCGAGGGCCATCACGTCGCAGATCTGCTCGCGCAGCTCCGGCATCCCGTGCGCCGAGGCGTACTGGAGGGCGACCAGGCCGTCGGTGGCGATCATCTCGCCGATCTCGGTGGCGAGGCCGTCCAGCGGCAGTGCGGCGAGGTGCGGCATCCCACCCGCGAGGGACACCACCTCGGGGCGGCTGGCCACCGCGAAGAGCGCCCGGATCTCCGATGCCGTCATCCCCGCTGTGCGCGCCGCGTAGCGGCGCAGGTGGGGGTCGAGGCTGCGGTTGCCCTGCTTGGCGGGCTGTCCGGGAGTGGTCACGGTGGACTCCTGCACTCGCGCTGGGAGTGATGATTTACCGGCGGGTATGTACCGGCCGAGTGTAACCGTCGTCCCGTTAGTGGCATCTGCCTTCCGGCAGCCGTCACATCCGCCTATCCTCGTGAGGGTTCTTCGATTCGGGGTTTTGGAGGTCAGGGTGTCGCGACGCGTTGTAGGCGTCACCTTGGACAACCTGGAGCACCTCTCCAAGCACAGCCGGACGTGCGTGTTCTGGGAGTTGGCCCCGCACCTGAAGGCCCAGGCCGAGGAGTACGGCGACACCGAGTTCGAGAAGGAGGCCTGGGTTTCCAGCGTCCTGCTCGAATGGGGCTCCTGCGGCCGGATCATCTACTGCGACGGCATCCCGGCCGGGTCGGCGTTCTACGCCCCGCCCGCCGCCGTGCCGCGCTCACTCGCGTTCCCCACGTCCCCGGTCAGCGCCGACGCGGTGCTGATGACCTCGCTGGAGGTGCTGCCGGAGTTCCGCGGCGGCGGCCTCGGCCGGGTCCTGGTGCAGTCCGTCGCCAAGGACCTGACCAAGCGCGGCGTGAAGGCGATCGAGGCCTTCGGCGACAACCAGCCGAACGAGGACGAGCCCGGCTGCGTCACCCCGGCCGACTTCCTGCTCCAGGTGGGCTTCAAGACCGTCCGCCCGCACCACCGCTGGCCCCGCCTCAGGCTTGAGCTGCGGACCGCGCTGGGCTGGAAGGAAGACGTCGAGGCGGCGCTGGAGCGGCTGTTGAACACCGTGACGGTGTCCACGGCCGAACCGAGCTTCCGCCCCGCCTCAGCGAAGATCTAGGACACGACGAAGGCCCTCCGCCGGTAGCGGAGGGCCTTCGTCGTGAAACCGTCAGAACTTCGAGAGTTCGCGCTTCATCAGGTCGTCCATCGTGAACGTGCCGGTGGGCTGGTCGTCCTTGCCCAGCAGGTACAGGCGCTTCACGGCGACCAGGATGCCCTCGGCGACGACGTCGCGGAACGCCGGATCGGCCAGCCTGCGGCGGTCCTGCTCGTTGGTCAGGTAGCCGACCTCGACGCGAACGGCCGTGCACCTGGTCATCCTGAGCACGTCCCACGACTTCGGGTGGGTGCCGCAGTCCGGCATGCCCGTCCTGGCCGTGATCTCGCGCTGGATGAAGCCCGCGAGGGCTTCGCCGACCGTGGAACTGGTGCCGTTGCCGGTGCCGTAGTGGAAGCTCGCGACACCGGACGCCTTGGGCGAGGAGTTGCCGTCGGTGTGCAGCGACAGGATGAGGTCCGCGCCCGCCTCGTTGGCGAACTTGGCCCTCTCGGCCTCGTCCGGGCAGTTCCCGGGGCCGCGCGTGAGCAGCGCCTCCATGCCGGTCGCGGCCATCTTGCCTTCGAGCCTGCGGGCCAGGTCGAGCATCAGCCTGGCCTCGTTGAGGTGCTCGACGACGACACCGAGGTCGTCCCCGCCGTGGCCGGGGTCGATGATGATGCGCTTGCCGGACAGCCTCGGACCGGCGTTGCGGACCCTCTCCTGCTCGCGCAGGAACACCGGACGCCCACCCCGCACCTTCGGCTGCAACTGGCGGAGCGCGCGGACCGTGTTCGGGCCGCACATGCCGTCGATGGTCAAGCCGTAGTCGCGTTGGAAGCTGCGCAGCGCCTGTTCGGTCTGCTGACCGAACTCGCCGTTGGCGCGGCCGGCGTCGTAGCCCATCTCCAGCAGGCGCTCCTGGAGTGCGAACACGTCGTCGCCGGTCACCGGCTGGGCGATCAGGTACGCCAACGGCCGGTCGCCGAGGCGGAAGGTGGCATCGCGCAGCGCGCGGTAGGTGGCCGGGCCGACGATGCCATCGGTGATGAGGCCCCGCTGCTGCTGGAAGGCACGCACGGCGTGCTCGACGGAGAGGTCGAACACCGACGATGCCTGCGGATCCGACAGAAGACCGATCTTGGTCAGTGTGGACCTGATGTCGGCAACGTCCGGCCCGACATCCCCGCGGCGGAGTAGCAGCATGCACCCCTCGCTCGACTAGGGCGCCGACCTAGGTCGGCGCTGACTTGAAGCCCCTATTGTGCCTTGCCCCGCGACCAGCTCCACGCAGGGCTACTGAGTGTGCCTACACGGCCACGTAGCAGCACACGGGTTCCTCCAAACGGACGTGGCTCGTCCGTCTTATCGAATGACGGACGAGCCACGTTATGCGTTGCAGGCCGAAATCAGGAAAGAACCTCGGAGAGGTCGTTCAGCAGAGCGGCCTTCGGCTTCGCGCCGACGATCTGCTTCACCGGGCGGCCGCCCTGGAAGAGGATCAGCGTGGGCACCGACATGATCTGGTAGTCGCGGGCGATGCCGGGGTTCGCGTCGATGTCCAGCTTCGCGATGGTGATCTTGTCCGAGTGCTCGGCCGCGATCTCCTCCAGCACCGGCTGGACCATCTTGCACGGACCGCACCAGGTCGCCCAGAAGTCGACCAGAACCGGCTTCTCGCTGGTCAGGACATCATCGGCGAAGCTCTTGTCGGTCACGACCACTGTGGCGCCAGCCATGTAACTACTCCCTAACTCGGGTCGAACGTCGAACGTGGATTGATGATCAGCTGGTGGTGACCGCGCCGGCGGCGTACCCGCCACCGACCTGCTCGGACGCCATGGCCGCGTGCTTCTCGCCGTGCTCGGCGAGCCAGCGCTCGGCGTCGATCGCGGCGGCGCACCCGGAGCCCGACGCGGTGATGGCCTGGCGGTACGTGTGGTCGACGAGGTCGCCCGCGGCGAACACGCCGTCCAGCTTCGTGTAGGTGGACGGAGCCTTGACCTGCACGTAGCCTGCGTCGTCCACGTCGACCTGGTCGCGGACCAGCGCGCTGCGCGGGTCGTGGCCGATCGCCATGAAGACACCTGTGAAGGGCAGCTCCGAGGTCTCGCCGGTGATGGTGGAAGCCACCTTGACGCCGCTGACGGTGCCCTCGCCCAGCACTTCGAGGACCTCGGTGTTCAGCAGCCACTTGATCTTCTCGTTGGCGCGGGCGCGCTCCAGCATGATCCGCGAGGCGCGGAACTCCTCACGCCGGTGGATGATCGTCACGGACTTGGCGAACTTCGTCAGGAAGGTCGCCTCCTCCATGGCCGAGTCGCCGCCGCCGACGACCGCGATGTCGTGGTCGCGGAAGAAGAAGCCGTCGCAGGTCGCGCACGCCGACACCCCGCGGCCGAGCAGCTCCTGCTCGCCCGGCACGTTGAGGTAGCGGGCGGCAGCGCCCATCGCCAGCACGACGGCCTTCGCCGCGTACCGGACGCCGTTCGCGGTCACGTACTTCACGTCACCGGTCAGCTCGACGGCGTCGACGTCCTCGGAGCGCAGCTCGGCACCGAAGCGCTTCGCCTGCTCGCGCATCTGCTCCATGAGCTCGGGGCCCATGATGCCGTCGCGGAAACCGGGGTAGTTCTCGACCTCGGTCGTCGTCATCAGGGCACCGCCGTACTGGCTGCCCTCGAACACGAGCGGTTCGAGTTGAGCCCGTGCCGCGTACACCGCGGCGGTGTACCCGGCGGGCCCGGATCCCACGATGATCAGGTTCCGAACGTCCGACACCCTCGACCTCCGATACGTCGCGACGGGCCGGGAATGAGTCCCGGCCGCGCCTCAGCTACAACGCGATCGTAGGCGTCCGGAATTCCGCGCCCACCCAGTGAGGTTCGCTACGTCCGCCGGAGCGGTCCTACGGCGCCATCACGGTGTTGGCCAGCACCCCGTTCGGGTTGTCCGGGCCGCACGTGCTCGGGTCGAGCACGACGATCCGGTACGAGCCGATCCGGCCTCCGCCGAGGATCGCCATCACGGCGGGCTTGGCGTCGAGCTGGATCGGGCTCACGCCGAGCGGCTTCGAGGCCGGGATGTGCCCGCCCTTGAGGCACCCGTCGAGCGTCTCCTGGTTGTCCAGCGGTCCGTAGTTCTGCGCCTTCAGCACGTCGCCGAACACCGGACCGAAGTTCTGGCCCTCGACCAGCAGCTCCGGCTTCGCGTTCGACGGCGGCTGGTTCGCGGGTGCGGACGCCTCGGGCTGGGGGAACGACGACATGGCACCGTCGGTGCGGGTGCTCATGTTCGGGATGACAACGGCGAACACCCCGACGGCCGCCGCGGCGGCCACGAGCACGCTCGCGCCCCACCCCACGCGCTTGTACTTCTTCTGCCGCGCGCTGTTGAGGCTGACGACCGGTGCGGGCAGACCACCGGCCTCGGCCGCCAGCGCCGCGTCGATCCGCGCGGCCACGTCACGCGGCATCGGGATCGGCGGCAGCGACGACAGGTCGGCCAGGGTGGCGTCCAGCGCCTCCAGGACCGCACGCGCGTCCGGGTCCGCTTCGACGCGCGGACGGAGCACGGCGTCCGTTTCGGCGTCGAGCACGCCGGCGTGCAGATCGGCCAGCAGATCCACGGACCACGGCGGATCGATCGGCGTCCCCTGACGCCTCTCACTGCCGCTCATCGTGCCTCCCGCTGACGTTGCTGTTGCACATTCACACCGTCATCTGGGACGTTCGCATCTGCACTTCGGTTCCGGAGGTGTCCTAGGCTTTTTGCCAGCTTGGCCCGCCCGCGCGCACACCTGCTCTTCACGGTGCCTTCGGCGATCCCCAGCATCTGGGCCGTTTCCGCCACCGAGTAGCCCTCGACGTCGACCAGGACGATCGGCGCGCGCTGCTCCTCGGGCAGTTCGGCCAGGGCGGCCGCGACGACGAGCTTGGTCTCCCGCTCGGCCATCTGGTCGCGCGGTGCCACGGGCTCGCCGGGGCCTGCCTCTGGTAACGGCACGGTCGGTTTGGTTTGCCGTCTTCTCATCCGGTCGAGGCAGGCGTTCACCACGATCCGGTGAAGCCACGTCGTCACCTGCGATTCGGCCCGGAACGAGCCCGCCGCCCGGAACGCCGAGATGAACGCCTCCTGGAGCGCGTCCGCGGCTTCTTCCGGGTCGCGCAGGGTTCGCAGGGCGACCGCCCACAGCCGATCTCGGTGCCGTCGCACGATTTCGGGGAATGCGTGCGGGTCACCCGCGGCATGCGCCGAGATGAGGTCTGCGTCCGAGCTGGCTGCGGCCGTCACCCGAAGAGGGTATCCAGGTCCCCGTCGGTACCTGCCAGGGTGTTCCTACTCAATTGCTTAACAGGTCTACTGCGCCCTCGTGTAGACGAGCTCGCCGATCTCGGTCTGGTTGTCCTTGCCGGTGCCCGCGAGCTTCGTGATCCACAGCAGGACGTGGGCACCGGGCTCGTACTCGTTGAGCTGGATCTGCGTCTGACCGGCGGAGAGGGTGGCCGTGGCGATCACCTTGGTCTCCTCCAGCGGCGCGTCATCGGACGCGGCGATGCGGATCTCCACGATCGTGCCCGCGCTCTTCGACGTGACCGTCACCGACGCGAGCTTGACCGGCTCCGCGAACGACGCCATCAGGCCGATCCCCGGCTTGAGCGTGGGGAACGGCTGGAAGTAGTTGTCGGTGTTCCACGCGGTGTCCGGGTTGTTGTCGAC
>DATMCA010000961.1:0-2714 GCA_035559015.1 Umezawaea sp.
GTACGTCCCGGACGGCAAGGGGCACTACGACCAGCGCGATGGCAAGAAGTTGTCCGCGCAGGCCGACGAGCGGGTCGCCGCGGCCGTCGGGCCGAACGCGGGCCCGATCACGTCCGGCCGCTACGAGGCGTACTTCATCGCGCGCGGCTTCGCCGTGGTCTACGCGGAGTCGCTCGGCACCGGCAAGTCCACCGGCTGCCCCACCTCCGGTGGCCGCAACGAGACCATCGGCTCCAAGTCCGTGGTCGACTGGCTCAACGGCCGCGCGTTCGCCCGTGACGCGACGACGAGCGCGCCGGTGAAGGCCGCGTGGACCACCGGCAAGACCGCGATGATGGGCGTGTCCTACAACGGGACCCTGCCCAACGCGGTCGCCGCGACCGGTGTGCGGGGCCTGGAGGCCATCGTCCCGATCGCCGCCATCTCCAGCTGGTACGACTACTACCGGGCCGACGGCGCGGTCGTGGCGCCGGGCACGTTCCAGGGCGAGGACCTGGACGTGCTCGCGGAGTACGTCTACACCCGTGCGGACCGGGAGATCTGCAAGCCGGTCATCGCCGAGATCGCCGAGAAGCAGGACCGGGTCACCGGCGACTACAGCGCGTTCTGGGACGAGCGGAACTACGTCAAGGACGCGGACAAGGTGCGCGCCGCGGTGCTCGCCGTGCACGGGCTGAACGACTGGAACGTCAAGGGCAAGCACGTCGTCCAGTGGTACGAGGCGTTGCGGCGCAACGGTGTCGAGCACAAGATCTGGTGGCACCAGTCCGGCCACACCGACCCCGACACGCTGCGGTCCGTCGAGTGGCGGCGCACGTTGAACCGCTGGTTCAGCCACTACCTCTACGGCATCGACAACGGCGTGCAGCGCGAGCCGAAGGCGACGATCCAGCGCGAGGACAAGACCACCTGGACCGACGAGGCCGACTGGCCCGCGCCCGGAACGTCGGACGCGTCCCTGCGGCCGACCGCCGGCGGCTCCGCGAAGGGCGGGCTGTCGGTGAAGTCGTCCGGCCGGTCCGTGGTGGAGACCCTGAGCGACAACTCGGCGATCCTGGCCGAGACCCTGGTCAACGCCCCCGCGTCGGAGAACCGCCTGTCGTACGCCACCCCGGCGCTCGCCACGTCGCTGCGGCTGTCCGGCACACCGTCGGTCGACCTGGGGATCTCGTTCGACAAGCCCGCCGCCAACGTGACGGCGCTGCTGGTCGACCGCTTCCCGGACGGCACGAGCAAGATCGTCACCCGTGGCTGGACGGACCCGCAGAACCGGTCGAGGCCCAGCAAGACCGAGGCCGTCAAGCCCGGCAAGCGGTACCAGGTCGAGGTCGAGTTCGAGCCGAAGGACTACGTCTTCGCCGCGGGCCACACCGTGGAGTTCGTGGTGCTGTCCAGCGATTACGACTACACGCTGCGCCCGCAACCGGGCGTGAGCCTGTCGGTCGACCTGGGTCGTACGACGCTCGACCTGCCCGTCGTGGGCGGCAAGACCGCCCTGCGGCGAGCGATCGGCTGATCGACCGGGGTGGAGCCTCCTCCCCTGGGGCTCCACCCCGGCTTTAGGCGGCGGCAGGGTAGACCACGCCACCGACAGAACCGCTTCGACGGCGCCGAGTTGTCCACAGGCCACCAGGTTGTCCACAGTGGAGCGATTCCCGCTTTCGCCCGGCGCCTTCCGGGGCCATCGTCGACGCATGAGAACTTCACCGCAGGCCCCCGAGGTCCAGGTGCACGGCCCCGCCGACCTGGTCGCCGCCGTTCCGCACCTGCTCGCGTTCCACCCGGTCGACTCGCTGGTCCTGCTGGTCCTCGGCGACGACCACCCCAACAAGGTCGCGATGAGCCTCCGCGTCGACCTGCCACCGCCTCGACATCGACGCGCACTGGCCCACCAACTCCTGGACCCGGTCCGCTGCGACGCGGGTTCCGTGGTCCTGATCGTGGTCGGCGGTGGCACGCCGCGCCCGCCGTCGACCCTGCCGCACCAGGGCTTGATCGACTGCCTGGAGGCCGTGCTGGCCGGCGCCGGCATTCCGCTGACGGGCGCGATCTGGGCTTCCGGCACCGCCGAGGGCGACCAGTGGACCGAGTACGGTCCCGCCGGGAGGACGGGCGCGGTCCCGGATCCCGCGGTCAGCGAACTGGCCGCCGCCTGCGCCGCCGCGGGCATGGTCACGTTCGCCAGCCGAGCCGACCTGGCCGCCGTTCTCGCCCCTGACGAGCCCGAAGCCCTGTCCAGGCGCGAAGCCCTGCTCGACGAGGCCGCCCTGCGGGCCGAAGGCGAGCAGGACCGCGAGCATGCCGCGCGCCAGGGCCTGCTCCTGATCACCCGAGCCGTGACCAACGCCTACAAGCGCACCACCAGGTTGTCCGACACCGATGTCGTCGCGCTGACCTTGGCCCTCACCGACCTGTGGGTCCGCGACATGGCCCTGGTCTTCGCCACCGGCCCGCACGCGACGGCCGCCGAACGCCTCTGGACCGAACTCACCAGGGCCACCCCGGTGCCCGAACGAGCCCAACCGGCCACCCTGCTGGCCTTCTCCGCCTACCTGCGCGGCGACGGTGCCCTGGCCTCCGTCGCCCTCGATCAAGCGGAAGACGCCTGCCCCAGCCACCGCCTGGCATCCCTGGTCCGCTCCGCCCTCGACCACGCCCTCCCACCGGACCAACTGGCCCGCATAGCCATGTCCTCCGCCAGGCCCGACTGGACC
>DATMCA010000962.1:0-2888 GCA_035559015.1 Umezawaea sp.
GCCGGACCGGTGGTTGGCCGACTTCGCGCGGCTGGAGATCAAGGACCACGTCCGGCCGAAGATCCTGAAGGAGAACGCGGTCCGGGCGTTGGGCCTGGGACGGGAGGGGAAGCCATGACCAGCGTCGCCTTCGACGACCTGCCCGGCATCGTCGGGACCCCGCTCGGCGTCAGCGGGTGGCTGGACGTCACGCAGGAGCGGATCGACCTGTTCGCCGACGCCACCGACGACCACCAGTGGATCCACGTCGACCCGGAACGCGCCAAGGACGGCCCGTTCGGCGGGCCCATCGCCCACGGCTACCTCACCCTGGCGCTGGTCATTCCACTGTGGACGAACCTGCTGGACGTCACCGACGTGACCACGAAGGTCAACTACGGGCTGAACAAGGTCCGCTTCCCGGCCCCCGTTCCCGCCGGTGCGCGGGTCAGGCTGTCCGGCACGCCGCTGTCGGTCGAGCAGGTGGGCGGCGGTGGCGTGCAGATCACCGTCGACGTGGTCGTCGAGATCGAGAACGGCGCCAAGCCCGCGTGCGTGGCGCAGCCGGTGTTCCGCTTCTACCGCTGAGACGGGGTACCGCGATGATCCACCGCAGCCCACTGTCCGATGTGGACGTCCCGGCCACCACCCTCACCGAGTACCTGCTCGACCGCGGGCACGGCGACCGGGTCGCGCTGGTCGACGCGGCCACCGGCGAGCGGGTGACCTACCGCGACCTGGCCGACGGCGTGGCCGCGGCCGCGGGCGGGTTGGCCGCGCTGGGCATCGGACCAGGTGACGTCGTGGCGCTGATCAGCCACAACCAGCCGAGGTTCGTGCTCGCGCTGCACGCCGCGCTGGTCGCGGGCGCGACCGTCACGCCGGTGAACCCGGCGCTGACCCCCGGCGAGATCGCCAGGCAGCTGGTGGCGTCCGGTGCCGTCGCGGTGATCGCCTCGGAGGGGGTGGCGGAGAAGGTCGCCGAGGCGGCGGACGTCGAGCACCGGTTCGTGATCGGCGCAGCCGCCGGGTTCACGCCGTTCGGGTCGCTGGCCGGGCCCGCGCCGGTGGTGGACGTCGACCCCGCCACGGCGGTCGCACTGCTGCCGTACTCCAGCGGCACCACGGGTCCGGCGAAGGGCGTGATGCTGACCCACCGGAACCTGGTGGCGAACATCGAGCAGAACTCGGCCCAGTGGCGGGTGACCCCGGACGACGTGTTCTCCGCCGTGCTGCCGTTCTTCCACATCTACGGGTTCTCGATCATCCTCGGCATGGCCCTGCGGGGCGGTTCCACCGTCGTCACGCTGCCCCGGTTCGAGCACGACGCGCACCTGCGGATGATCGCGGAGCACGGCGTCACCAGGGCGTTCCTCGCGCCACCCATGGTGCTCGGCCTGGCCAACTCCGGCGCGGGCGGCCACGACCTCTCGTCGCTGCGGTTCGCCGTCTCCGGGGCGGCGCCGCTGGACACCGACGTGGCACGGCGGGCGGAAGCCGTGCTGGGGTGCCCGATCCGGCAGGGCTACGGGATGACCGAGGCCTCGCCGGGGATCACGCTGGTGCCGGAGGACGGGTTCGTCGACACGCCAGCCGGATCGGTCGGGACGTTGCTGCCGTCGACGGAGGTCCGGCTGGTGGACCCGGCCACCGGTGCGGACTCCGAGGAGGGCGAGCTGTGGGTGCGGGGGCCGCAGGTGATGGCGGGGTACCTGGACGACCCCGAGGCCACCGCCGCGACCGTCGTGGAGGGCGGCTGGCTGCGCACCGGGGACGTCGCGCGGATCGACGGCGCCGTCTACCGGATCGTGGACCGGCTCAAGGAGCTGATCAAGTACAAGGGGTACCAGGTGGCGCCCGCCGAGCTGGAAGCCCTCCTGCTGACGCACCCCGACGTGCTCGACGCCGCCGTGGTCGGCGTCCCCCACCCCGAGGGCGGCGAGGCGCCGAAGGCGTTCGTGGTGTCGTCGACGCCGACCGACCCGGACCTGCTGATGGAGTGGGTGGCCGCCCGCGTGGCCCCGTACAAGAAGGTCCGCAGCGTCGAGTTCGTCGACACCATCCCCAAGTCCCCCAGCGGCAAGATCCTCCGCAGGCTGCTGAGGTGACCCGCGCCCACCCCTCCGGAGCACGGGCCACCTCAGCCGACCTCGACGCTAGAGATCGCCACCGGGCCTAGGCTTGGACGAATGTCAGGCGTGACCACCTTCGCGGTCCGGCAGCCGCACCCGCTGCTCGCCGAGCACGTCGTGCTGTACATCGGCCACGACCGGACCTCGACCGAGCCGACCCGGCGGGTGCTGGCGGCGCTGGGCGCGGTCGTCGTCGGGATCGAGGCCGAGAGCCCGGTCCGGCTGCGGATCGCGGGGTCGCCCACACCCGCCGACGTGTCGCCGGTCAGCGGGCTGAGTTCCGCGCCGATGGGCTACGAGATGGTCGGCCGCGAGCACGGCGTCCTGGTCGAACTCACCCCCGCGGGCGCGCACGCCCTGTTCGGCCTGCCGCTGCGGGTGTTGGCGGGCGGCAGCGTCGGCTTGGCCGACCTGCTCGGGCCGCACCGCGCCCGGCGGCTCGCGGAACGCGTGGCCGAGGCGCCGGACTGGGAGGCGGCGTTCGACCTGCTCGACCGCTGGCTGGTCGCGGCGGTGCTCGACGGGCCGGAACTCGACCGGCGGGTGCGGCACGCGTGGCAGCGACTGGTCACGTCGGCGGGCCGGGTCAGGGTCGACGCGCTGGCCGACGAGGTCGGCTGGTCCCGCCAGCACCTGAACGCCAGGTTCGGCGCCCAGGTCGGGCTGCCGCCCAAGACCGTCGGCCGGATCGCCCGGTGCCACCGCGCCATCCGGATGAGGATCACGCCCGGCGGGCGGACCTGGGCCGACGTCGCCGCGGCCTGCGACTACGCCGAC
>DATMCA010000963.1:0-5545 GCA_035559015.1 Umezawaea sp.
CGACGGCGGACGGTTGAGGCGGCTACCTGGGTCACAGCGGGCGGCGCAGCCCGTCCAGCACGAGGGTGATGACACCGTCGGCCTCGGCCCGCCAACCAGGGCGGTCATGGGCCGCGCTGATGCCGTGCAGCGCCATCATCACGGCACCGGCGTCCACGTCGTCGCGAACGGTGCCCTCCTGCACGGCGGCGGCCACCAGGTCGGTGACGGCCTGCTCCAGCGCCCGGCTGCCTTCGGTGAGGGCGGCCGAGTGGGTGGTCATGAGCGTGGCCAGTGTCCGGGCCAGGCCTTCGTGGGCGGCTATGTGGTCGACCATGCTGCGGAGAAAGGTCGCCAACGCCTCCGCTGCCGGCAGCGCGGCCCGCAAATGGCGGAGACGGTCGCACAGCATGGCGATCTCGCCGTGGTAGACCGCCTCGGCCAGTGCCTCCCGGGTGGGGAAGTGGCGGTACAGCGTGCCCGTGCCCACGCCGGCCAGACGGGCGAAGTCGTCGAAGCGCAGGTCGAAGAAGCCACCGGCGTCGAAGACCTCCCTGGCCGTGGCGAGCAGGGCGTCACGCTTGCGCTGGGCGTCGGCCCGGAGCGGCTTGTCGACGGTCATGCGCTACCTCGCGTTGACAAATGGAGATGACCTCCATATTCTCGGTGAAAGTGGAGATGTCCTCCAATTCGATCGTACCGCACGAGGTGCAGCGTGAGGATCCTGATGTTCGGCCGTGGCGTGATCGCCACCATCTACGGCTGGGCCCTGCAACAAGCGGGACATGACGTCGAGTTCTACGTCCGGCCGGGCCGTGCGGCGACGTACGGGGACGCGGTGGACCTCGACCTGCTCGATGCGCGGCGTCGGGTGTGGGGGGAACGCGTCGTCGAGCAGTGGCCGGTGCGCTACCGCGAGGAACTGGAGCCCGACCACGACTTCGACCTGATCTTGCTGAGCGTGTCGCACCACCGCCTTCCGGAGGCGACGGCCTTCCTGGCCCCGCGGGTCGGCCAGGCCACGGTGCTGGTCTTCGGCAACATCTGGACCGAGCCGCTGGCCGCGATCGGCGACCTCCCCCTCGACCGGGTCGCCTGGGGCTTTCCCCAGGGCGGTGGCGGTTTCGGCGCGGACGGCGTGCTTCGTGGGGGGCTGCTGCCGTCGGTGGTCTTCGGCACGCTCGGCCAGCCCCCGACCGACCGGGAGCGGGCCGTGCGTCAGGCGTTTCGCCAGGCCGGGCTCCGCCCCAAGGAGCGGCCTGACTTCCGCGGCTGGCTGTGGATCCATTTCGTGTCGGACGCCGGCCTGTTCTCGCAGGGCCTGCGGCTGGGTTCCCTGTCCCAACTGGCCGGGGCGCGGCGCGACCTGGGTGAGGGGCTGCTGGCCGGCAGGGAACTGCTCCCGCTCCTCCAGGCGCGCGGCATCGACCTGCGACGCCACCGGGGCGGTCTGCTGCCCTTCTGGGCGCCCACCTGGCTGACGGCCCCCGCGCTCGCCTGGCTGACCACTCATGTCGCGCTCGCTCGCGCGAGTCTCGCGGCGCACACCGACCCCGACGCCGAGGAGCCGCGTGAGGTCTGCCGAGACACCCTGGCCGAAGCACGACGGCTGGGCATCTCGGTACCGCGACTGGAAGCGGTGGAACCGCACTTCGCCCACGGGGGAACGCGGCGAGCCTGAATCCACCGCTGTCGTCGGCCCCGGTGGTCCGCCGCGGCCGGAGCCGAACCCGATCGCACCGATCGACCAACCGCCCTTCAGGCACGGCTTTTCGCTGCCCAGCCTCCATCGCCCGTCGATCATGTCATGGAAGGAAAAAGTCATGACCACCGCCGAGAAGCACGAGTTCCCCATGGCCCGTACGTGCCCGTTCGCGCCGCCGCCGGCGTACGAGGAGATCCGCGAAGGAGAGCCGGTCTCGCGGGTCCGGCTGCCCGACGGCGGCTGGGCCTGGGTGATCACCCGCCACCAAGACGTGCGCACCGTGTTGAACGACCGGCGGTTCAGCGCCGACCGGCAGCATCCGGACTTCCCAGCGCTGGTGGAAGGTGAGGCGGCGTCCCGGCGGCCGGACGAGGAGCGTTTTCTGCTCGCCATGGACCCGCCCGAGCACGGGCCCGCTCGCAAGGCCGTGCTCGGCGAGTTCACGGTGCGCCGGTTGGAAGCGCTGCGGCCGCGGATCCAGGAGATCGTCGACGGGCGGATCGACGCGCTGCTGGCCGGGCCGCGGCCCGGTGACCTGGTGGAAGCGCTGTCGCTGCCGGTTCCGTCGCTGGTGATCTGCGAGATGCTGGGTGTGCCCTACGCCGACCATGAGTTCTTCCAGGAGCACACGGTGAAGGTGATCAAGCAGTCGACGCCGCCCGAGGAGCGGTGGGCGGCCATGGGCGCCATCCAGGGCTACATGGCCGACCTCATCGCGCAGAAGGAGGAGAACCCGCCGGACGACCTGCTCGGGCGGCAGATCGCCAAGCTCCGCGCGGACGGCACCTACCGGCGGACGGCACTGGTCAACATGGGCTTGCTGCTGCTCGTGGCCGGCCACGAGACGACGGCGAACATGATCTCGCTGTCGACCATGGCGTTCCTGCGCAACCCGGAGCAGCTCGCGATGATCAAGGCCGACCCGGCCAAAACGCTCGACGCGGTCGAGGAGATGCTGCGGTACTTCACGATCATCGACGTGGCCACGGCTCGGCTGTGCGTCGAGGACATCGAGGTCGGCGGGCAGCTGATCCGCGCGGGAGAAGGAGTTCTGGCGCTGGCCTATTCGGCCAACCGGGACCCGCGGGCGTTCGAGAACCCGGACGAGCTCGACATCGAGCGCGGCGCACGCCACCACGTCGCGTTCGGGTTCGGGCCGCACCAGTGCCTGGGCCAGAACCTGGCTCGGATGGAGCTCCAGATCGTGTTCGACACGCTGTTCCGCCGCGTCCCCGGCCTGGAACTCGCGGTGGATGTCGACGAGTTGCCGTTCAAGGACGACGCGAACATCTACGGCCTCTACCAACTCCCGGTGACCTGGTAGCGGACGGACCGCCATAGGAGGAGAGGCCATGAGGATCATCGTGGACACCGGCAAGTGCGTCGGTGCCGGACAGTGCGTGCTCACCGAGCCCGCGCTGTTCGACCAGAGCGAGGACGACGGCACGGTCATCGTGCTGAACCAGACGCCGGAGGGCGAGCTGATCGAGAAGGCACGCGAAGCGGCGCACGTGTGCCCAAGCCAGGCCATCTCCCTGGAGGAGTGAGTCGATCCAGGGACGGCCTTGGAGGGCATGGGGCTCGCACGAGGTGGGAACGTCGAGGACTGATGACGCGCCGGCGACGATCACCGCGTGGCCGCGCAAGCGCGGTGTGCTGCTCACCTCGACGTCGTGTGCGGCCGCCTGGCCGGGAGTCGGACGGCGTCGTCGAGCAGGATCTCGTGGGATCCCACTTGGATGAGCATCGGCGGCAGGCCGCTCAAATCGGCGAGGATCGGGCTGATGTCAGGGGTCGCCGGGTCCATGCCGCCGAGGTAGTCCGGCACGCGGTCGTGCAGCCCCTGAGGGGTCGATCGAGGCCTTGCTCGACATGCTCGATCCGCTCAGGGTCAGGGCCATCCACGGCGAGAGCGCTATCGACGACGCCGGCAGGGGGAGGTCGAGTTCCTTGAGCTGCAACAGCAGTGCTGTGGCGAGACCGCCGCCCGCCGACTCGCCCGAAAGCGCTATCCGCGAGTTTGGTGTCTGATCCTGGCGGTGGCGGAGGAGCTGCACTTCTCGCGGGCCGCAAGTCGGTTGCGGGTCGCTCAGCCGGCGCTAAGTCAACAGATCGTCAGGCTCGAACGGCAGCTCGGCGCGCGGCTGTTCGACCGCCCGCCGCGACCGGTCGCGCTGACGCAGGCGGGGCGCTCGTTTGCTGGACCGCGTCGCACCCGCGCTCGCTCTGGTGAACCAGGGAATCGCGGAGATCCAGGCGATGGCCGACGAGCGATCCGGTCCGCGCTTGCTCGTGATGCCGGCGGGTCATCCCCTGGCGGGAAACCGTTCGATCGTGTTGTCCGACGCGGCGTCGCAGCCCTTCGTCCTGCCCTCCGGTGCCGAGGAGGGTTACCGCGCCGGGGTAGTGGCCACCTGTCGGCGATACGGTTTCGACCCGATCCCGGCAGCGCAGGCCAACGACACTGCCGGTCACGCGCTGGACGATGGATCGTTCTTCATCGCCGACCTCGGTGCGGAAATGCTCACGGGATGAGCACGAGTTTTCCGGGAGCGTGTCCGGCGATGCCGACCTCGTGCGCCTTCGCGGCTTCGGCGAGCGGGAACGTGGAGTCGATGACGACGCGCAGCGCGCCGGACCCGGCGCGGTCGACGAGGTCACGGCGCGCGGCGGTGCGGACCTCGGTGCCCGGGTCCTGGCCGGGGGCGTACCCGAGCAGCTTGATGCCGGTCGCGGCACGGCGTGGCGGCCCGGTGATCGACGCGATGCGGGTGCGATCGGCGACCAGTTCCAGCGAGACGTCCAGCGCCTCCTCGGTACCGACGAAGTCGACCGCGGCGGTGACGCCCCGTGGTGCCGCGGCGCGCACCCGGTCGGCGAGCCCGTGGCCGTGGACGACGGGGACGGCGCCGAGTTCGCGCAGGAGCGCGTGGTTGCGCTCGGCGGCGGTGGCGATCACCGTCGCCCCCGCGGCGGCGGCCAACTGCACGCCCATCAGGCCGACCCCGCCCGCCCCGCCGTGGACGAGCAGCGTGTCCCCGGCGCCGGCGCCGACCGCGTGCAGAGCGTGGACCGCGGTGGTGCCGGCCAGCATCAGCGACCCGGCCTCGACCCACCCGAGCCCGGCGGGCTTGGCCAGGATCGAGGTGACCGGGGCCGTGACGTAGTCGGCGTAGGCGGCCGTCACGGGGAAGACGACGACCTCGTCACCGATCCGCACACCGGTCACGCCCGCGCCGACCTCGGTGACGACACCCGCGCACTCCAGACCGATGGAGGGCAGCGAGACGCCGATCCCCGCGGCGTCCTTGAGGTCGTCGTCCACGGCGTGGAAAGCCCCGCTGTAGATCTTCCAGTCGATCGGGTTGACGCCCGCGGCCCGGACCTCGACGACCACGCGGTCGGCGTCCGCGTGCGGGGTGGGCACCTCGGTCACGGCGAGCACGTCGGGTGTGCCGTAGGCGCTGGGGCGCACGATCCTGGGCATGGTCGAACTCCTGTCCGGTGGTGGGTCGGCAGCGGTACACCCGATGCCGGGAACTCCCGAGACGAGTATCGAACCGCTCGGGCGTAATCTCCAGTGCACTGTTGGTACGGAGTAATTGTGTCGAACGCACGAATGGGGACGGTCGTGGCGGACGAGCTGGATCTCAACCTGCTGCGCGTGTTCGACGCGCTGATGGACACCGGCAGCGTCGCGAAAGCCGCGCAGCGGCTGCACCTGTCCGCACCGGCGACCAGCCGGGCGTTGAGCCGGTTGCGGCGCGCGATGAACGATCCGATCCTGGTGCGAGCGGGCCGCGGACTGGTTCCCACCCCGTTCGCCCAACGCTCGACCGGCACGGTCAAAGCACTGCTCGA
>DATMCA010000964.1:0-2586 GCA_035559015.1 Umezawaea sp.
CGACTGGAGGAAGGGCAGGTCCTTGCGGATTAGTTGTTCCTGCAGGCTGATGGTGTGCGTGGAGATGACGACCCGGAAGTCCTTCTTCGCGCTGGCCGCCTGGATCGCGGGAACCAAGTACGCGAACGATTTCCCCACACCCGTCCCGGCCTCGACGAGCAGTTTCCGTCGGCGCGCGAACGCCTCGGCGACGGCGTCGGCCATGTCGAGTTGTTGGGGTCTTGCCTCAAATCCGGGGAGTTTGCGGGCGATCAGCCCATCCGGTCCGAGAACCTGGCGAGTCTCCATCCAGCGATTGTTACCGTCTCCAGCATGCGAAACAATGCCGGTAGTGTGTTGACAGTCGTAAAGGAGGCCAGGTCGCAGTTTGCGTGGGGTCTTGCATGGATCGGGTAATGGGATAGGAAAGGCGTCAGTCGCCCGCGTCGGAACCTCTGACAGGGACAAGTCATGGCGACCCCACGCTTCACACCCGAGGAACTCGACCGACTGCGTGTCTTGGCGGCCGAGTGGGGCAAAATCGTCTCCAAGCGGGCCTTCGGCGACGACGGGCCGGGACTGGACGTGGACTTCGAGACGATGGAGCAGATCGCCACCGCCGCGGCGTACGGACTGACCGAAGGGACGCTTCAGCAGATGCTCCAGCAGCAGGCTCAGAAGGTGCCCGACCAAGCCCCCTGTCCCGGCTGTGACCGGCTCTGTCCGATCCAGGCCCACACCCGTTCGCTCACCGCACAGGGGGCCACGGTGCAACAGCCCGAACGGATCGCCCACTGTCCCGTCTGTCGGCGGGACTTTTTCCCCCCTGCGCACGGCTCTGGGTCTGGATGAGCACGCCTTGAGCTCGTCCGTCGTCCGGCGGATCGTCACCGCCGCGGCGCGGTTCTCCTCGTTTGCCGACGCCACCGCCGCGGTCCGGATGTCGGGCATCGACATCGGCGAGAGTCAGGTCCGGCGTCTGGCTCACGAGGTCGGGGCGGAGTTGATCGCCGAACGGGACCGGAAGGCGGTCGAGCATCGCCGCCGACACCTGGCGGCGCGGACCGAGGTGATTCCCGAGGTGGTGGTCGTCGAGGTCGATGGGGGGCGGATCCGGACCCGCGCGGCCGGTTCGGCGGCCGGGGTTCACGAGGCCCAGAACAAGGAGGACAAAATCGCCTGCCTGGCCACGTTGAGCGGCCCGACGTTCGCCGAAGACCCGTGCCCCGCGCCGCCGGAGGCGTTCCTCTGCCCGCGCCGGGTGCAGCGGTTGGTTGACCAGATGAAGGGGCTTTCGGGTGAGACCGAGCCCCCCGAAATCCTGGGCGAAGGGGGCGATCCGACGGGCGCGACTGCCGGGAGCAAACCAGCCGGGCGGTGGTCGCCGGCGCGGTTGGTGCGGACGTGCGTGGCGAGCCTGGAGCCGAGTTCGTCGTTCGGCCCGTTGGTGGCGGCGGAGGCCCAGGAGCGTCGCTTCTATCAGGCGCGGCGTCGGGCGTTCGTGGCCGACGGAGCGGCGTACAACTGGTCGATCCACGCGGGGTATTTCAGCGACTTCGAGCCGGTCGTGGACCTGTTGCACGTGCTGTGCTACCTGTACTCGTCGGCTCGGGCCGTGAGTGCCGACGAGTCGAGCGGGTGGTCGCAGTACCGAGCGTGGATGCGCTCGTGTTGGCAGGGTCAGGTCGGCGAGGTGCTCGTGGAGTTGGATCAGTGGCAGACCCGCCTGGGGGAACCGCCCGCGGGTGAGGCCAGGAGTGCCGAAGAACGCCGTGATCCGCGTCGGGTGGTGTGGGAAGCGAGGAGTTATTTGAGGAACAACGAGAAGCGGATGGACTACCCGCGTTACCGTCGGATGGGCCTGCCGACGACGAGTAGCCTGGTGGAGTCGTTGGTGGGCGAGTTCAATGCACGGGTGAAGAGCCGGCAGAAGCACTGGAATCGCCCAGCCGGAGCGGAGTCGATCCTGCAGTTGCGTGCGGCGGTGTTGAGTGAGGATGATCGCCTCAGCCGCTTCTTCGCCAACCGACCCGGCTGTCCGTTCCGAAAACGACCAAAACCCGACGAACCTTCAAACCCTCAACACGTACAAACCGCGGCGTGACCTCTGGTGGATATCAGGCACCTTTCCTGGTCGGCCCTGCCCGGAGTTTCCGGAGCTCGTTGGCGCGGTAGTTCGTCCCGAAGTCGCGTACGCGGTCCGAGTCCGAGGAACAAGCAGGTCGTAACCCCTTCGTAACAACCCTCTCCCACCCAATCGCTTCGCCCCCAGGCCCCGTCTTATAATCGTGGCGTTCTGCCAGAACAGGGCTCAGGAGGAGTTGTCATGCGGTTCTCTCGACTCGCGTTACCGGCTCTCTTGGTTGTGGTTATCGCGGCCGGGCCGGCGGGGGCCGCCGGGATGCTAATTCCGGCGGATGTGAAGCTCCCGCCGCTGGCCATGGTCAATCACAAGGTCGTCGTGAACATTGATGACCAGGTCGCGATCACGACGCTGGAGCAAACCTTCCGCAACCATACCGACCGCGCGCTCGAAGCTACCTACCTCTTTCCCATCCCCAAGGGCGCGAGCGTGGACAAGTTCACCATGTGGGTGGACGGCAAGGA
>DATMCA010000965.1:0-20826 GCA_035559015.1 Umezawaea sp.
ACGGCCGTTGGTGAGAATGATCGCGTAGTCGTCGACCGCCCGAACCGGCCGTGAACAGCGGCCATTCGGGCTATCGAGCCGCGCGCACCTACCACCGATGGCCGGTTCGCCACTACGGTCGGTTTCCGACGTGGGAGGTGATCATGGTGTGGAGATCCGCGGCCAGGACTTTGCGGGTCGTCGCGTTCGTTGTCGTGGGTGTCGTGACGATTCTCGGGCTGCTGCCCGTCGCCATCAACGTGGCCACCGGAGGAACCGCCCCCGAAGTCCTGGGGCCGGTGGTGGACTGGCTCTGGCCCATGATCGTCCTGCTGGCCGGTGTCATGGTCGGGCTCGTGCTCTGGGACCGCGGCAGCGACCAGGGCGTGCGGTTCATCCCGCGCCGTCCCGGCCACCCGTCGCACCGGGTGGACGCGGTGGGTCGGGTGGAAGCCGAGGTGCTGCGCCGCAGGCACGGGTCGTTCGCCGAGCAGATCGTGTCGAAGCTCGGTCTCACGACGCCGCCGCACCCCGTGCTGGCGCGGATCGACAGCGGCGCGCGGCCTGATCCGGACGAGCCGCCGTCGGGGATCGCGGAGGTGTTCGCCGAGACGCGGGAGGTGCTGCTCGTGCTGGGCGCCCCCGGTTCCGGCAAGAGCACGCTGCTGGTCGACCTGTGCGCGGACCTGCTGAGCCGGGCGCGCGCGGACGACGACCAGCCCGTGCCGGTGCTGCTCGACCTGTCGTCGTGGTCCACGACCGCGCTCAAGCCCAGGGACCGCAGCAGGTCCACCAAACCCGAGGACTTCGTGGAGTGGCTGCTGCGCGAGGTCCAGCGCCGCTACCGCATCCCCGTCGCCGTCGGTCGCGTCTGGCTCACCGAGGGCCGGATGGCGCTGCTGCTCGACGGCCTGGACGAGGTCGCCCCCGACGACCGCGACCGCTGCGTCGAGCAGATCAACGCGCTGGGCCAGCGGTCCGCTGTGCCGCGCATCGCGGTCGCCAGCCGGGTCACCGACTACGAGCGGTTGCGCACGACGCTGAAGTCGCAGCACGCCGTGCGCGTCGAACCGCTCGACCGCGAGCAGATCGAGGAGTACCTGGAGTCGGTCAGCCCGCGGCTCGACGGCCTGCGCAGCGCGCTGGAGCGCGAGCCCGAGCTGTGGAACGCCATGACGACCCCGCTGATGCTGGACCTGCTGGCGCTCACCTACCGCACCGGCCGGATCGGCCAGGACGTCCCCACCGGCGGCGAGCGCGACCTGCTCGACACCTACCTGGTGGAGATGGTCGCCCGCGACTCCGCGTCGACGTCCGCGCCGACCCCGGAACGCGCTTTCCGCTCCCTGAGGTTCCTGGCCAGGCTCGCCGCGAGTCCACTGTGGAACGACCTGGTCGCGCGCGGCAGGCTGCCCAGCCGGGTCGCGTGGCTCGAACTCCTTCCCGCGACCCCGATCTGGCTGTTGTTCCAACGGGTTCAGCCCGCCGTGCTCACGGGCGCCGTCGGCGCGCTGTCGGCCGTGGTGGGGCTGCGGCTCGGCCTGCTGTCGGGGCTGCTGACCGGGGCGAGCCTGACGGCGCTGGTCGTCGTGGTCAACCACTTCCTGGTGACGCACCTGTTCGTGTTCAAGCGCCCCGAGGGCGTCAAGACGGTGGGGGTGCTCGCCGCGCTCGCCGGGCTGGTACTGGGAGCCGTGGTGGGCCTGGTGCTCGGCGTGGTCGGCTCGTGGATCGGTCTGCTGCTCTTCCAGCTGCCGGTGCCGCTCGCGTTCGCCGCGGTCATCGTGATCACGTTCCTGGTGGCGCTGAGCGCGAGCGTGCACCTGGAGGCCGTGCGGGACGCGCCCTACTGGGCCGTCGCGGTGTCGCTGCTGCCCGCCGCCGTGATGGTGTGGACGGGACCGTCGCGGGAACTGCTGGTGGGACTGGGGATCGGGCTGCTCGCCGGGCTCTCGACGAGCCTGTACGTCAGCGGGTTCTTCGGGGTGTGGCGGGCGCTGCACGTCGAGCAGTCGACGGCGCTGGTCGGCCGCGGCCGCTGGTGGCTGCTGGTCGCGCTGCCGTGCGGTGGTGCCGGCGCGGTGGTCGGGACGGGGCTGGCGTTCTGGCTCGGGGCACCGATCACCACGGCGCTGCTGGGCCCGATGACCGGGGTGCTGATCGGGTTGTTCAGCGCCCCGACGTCCGCGCGGGAGCACCTGCTGCCGTTCGAACTGATCTCCACCGGCATGGCTGAAGCGCTTTCCCGGCCGCTGGTGCTGGGGGAGTTGCCGTTGCGCCGCAAGGCGTTGCTGCACTTCGCGGGTGACCGGATGCTGCTGCTGCACGTGGAGGGGGAGTACCGGTTCGCGCACGCCCTGCTGCGCGACCACCTCGCGACCTGCGACCCGGCCGAACTCGGCGCGGCGGTCGAGCGCCGCCGCGCCGAACTCGTCAAGGCCGGATGACGTCCGACAAGAACCGGACCCAGGCCTCGTGCCGGAACGCGAGGGCGCCCGCGGTCCGGTTCTTCGTGTCGCGGACTCCGACCGCGGCGCCGGTGTGGTTGACCTCTACGCACGACTGGTCGGGATTGCTGTAGGTCGCCTTGCGCCACCCGGAGACCTGGGGATCTCGCGGCGTCGGGTGGTTATCGGTCATGTGCCGGTCACGTTCCTTCCTGGATGATCACCTCGCGAGCAGGAAGGTGCGGGACTGCTCGGGCCCCAGCGCGGCGGCCTTCTGCTGTTCCCACACTTTGAGGAAGTCGGCGACCTCTTCCTCCTCGGACGTGACCTTGCCGTCCCTCACCCCTTCTACGTGGACCACCTCGACAGGCGGTTCGCTGGAGTACCCGAAGATCGTGTAGTTGGACTCCTGGCCCCAGTAGTAGCCGACTTCCCACGGCACTATCTGGATCTCCACGTTGGGACGGTCGATCATCTCAGCGATGTGGTCCTTCTGACCACGTCGAATTGCGTCACTGCCGGACATGTTCGCCATCCGCTCGAAAGCGGCCTGGTCGATGATGAACCAGAAGTGGCTGTCGAGGTTCTCCAGGATCAGTTGGCGTTCCAGTCTGTTCACCGTCGCCTGCTCTATGGCCTCGGCTGTTCGCGAGGGCCGGACCGAGCGCATCAGGTGCCGTGTGTACGCCTCGGTCTGGAGCAGGCCGGGGATCGTCATGGAGGTGTGCTGCCACAGGTAGTGCGCGCTGGTCTCCAGGTCGACGACCTCGCGCATGGTGCCGTGGAACCGGGCGCGCAGGGACTTGGGCGAGTACCGGCCCTCGCGGCCGCGGGCCATTTCGAGCAGGTCCTGGCGCAGCGCGAGGTCGGTCTTGTAGCCGGTGAGCAGCGTGTTCAGATCGGGGATCTTGACGCCGCTCTCGCCGCGCTCGATGTTGCCTATCTTGTTCTGCGTGCAGTCGAGCAGCTTGCCCGCCTCCGCCTGGCTCATCGCGCACGCGTTGCGCAGTGCTTCGAGCTTGCGCCCGATGATGATGTTGACGACCCGCTTGGGGATAGCGGCGGTCATCGGGGCCTCCGTAGTACGTGAGCGTCACTAGTGATGACGGAAAGTAGCAGGCCGCGTCATCCGATCACGCAAGTATTCGATTTGGTTAAACGAGTTCACGAGTAAATCCAGGCGCATTCGGCGAATTGGCTGATAGGACGCGGACAGGTGCCCGGATTGTTTAGGGGAATTCGAATGCGGGGCCCCATAGACCGCGGTTCGACGGGCACGCCGAAGCGCCCACGGGGGACCGCTTCGGCGGTCCCCCGTGGGCGCGTTCGGGTGGTGGTCAGGCGAGCGTCGCGAGACCCCTCGCGTCGGCGCGTGCGGCGCCGCGCGACACGGCCACCGGATCCCAGCCCTCGGGACGCACCGGGAGGAGCTCCCGATTGCCGACGACCGAGCCCTTCGAGACCTCGCCGAACAGCAGGGGCCTGCCCATGATCTGGCCGGCGCACACCATGCCGCCCGCCATGACCCCGGTGATGCCGCTGCCGAACTGCGTGCTCTGGCCGACGACGTACAGGCCCTCCACGCCGGTCTCGAACACCGGCCGCTGGCCCGCGTCGCCCCACTTGGCCATGCCGAACGGGGTTCCGCCGGTCGAGCGGGTGTAGCGCTCCTGGGTGAGCGGCGACGCCATCTCCAGGTGCACGATGCTGTCGCGGAACGGGCCGAGCGCCCGTTCACCCGCCTTTACCACGGCCTCGGTGAAGCGCTCCTTCTCCGCCAGGTAGTCCGGGTTGCGGCGGTACTTCTCGCCGTCGACGGGACCGTTCTCCACGCCCCAGCCCGCGTATCCGGGCGGGCACAGCGTGATCAGCTGGAACGTGGAGTGGCCCTTCGGGTGCATGTGCCGGGAGTCGTTGTCCTTGCGGGAGGCGAACGAGATGAACAGGTGCTTGATCTCCTCCGGCTGCCCGTCGTTGTGCAGGCTCTCGTACAGGTGCTCGATGTCGTCCCCGTCGTACCACCACATGTTGGCGTCCTCGGGCTGGGTGTCCAGCTCGCGGTCCAGGGCCACGTAGACCGTCGCGAACGGCAGGCCCATCGACGCCTCCCTGGTGTCCCGCACCAGTTCCGGCGCGAAGTGCTCGGCGCCGACGAGGTCGAGGATCGTGCGCCGGTAGTCGGCGTTGGAGATCACCAGCGGGGCGGTGAGCTCGGTGCCGTCCGCCAGCAGCACGCCCTTGGTGGCGTTGTCCTGGACCAGGATCCGGTCGACCTGGGAGTTGGTGCGCATCTCGCCGCCGTGCGCTTCGAGGACCTCGGTCAGCGTGGCCGCGATCATCTGGCCGCCGCCCACCGGGTGGTAGGCGCCGCGGATGTAGTGGTCGGTGATCATCGAGTGCGTCGCGACGGACACCTCGGTCGGGCCGAGCCCGTAGTTGGGGGACTGGGCGGCCAGCACGGTCCGCAGCCGCGTCGAGAGCTTGCAGTGGTCGAAGAGCGTGACCAGCTTGTGCCAGCCCCAGCCCTGGAGGTACTGCGTGCCCTCCATGATCTCCTCGAACGGCATGTCCGGCGCCCAGCCGAGGGCGAAGTGCTGCTCCCCGCCGGTCGCCCGGACGACCTCGACGTACTCGCGGATCCCCTCCACCTCCTCGGGGAACGCGTCCTCCAGCCTGCGCCGGAACTCGTCCCAGTCCGCGGGGACGTCGAACGTGAGGCCGGGCATCACGATCTTGTCGAACCCGTCGGGGTTGAGCTGGTGGAACTCCACCCGCCCGTCGGCCCCGAGACCGCGCAGCACGGTCGGGATGATCCCGTCCTCGCCGCAGTCGCCGAGGTAGTGGACGCCGACGTCGAACTCGTACTTCCTCCGCCTCCGGAACACGTGGCTGTTGCCACCCGCCCAGTCGTGTTGCTCCAGCACGAGCACCTTGCGCCCGCTGGCGGCCAGGTACGCGGCGCTCGTCAGGCCGCCGAGACCTCCACCGACGACGATGGCATCCCAGTCACTTCGTTGTGTCGTCAACGCGACTCCGCTCGAAGATCGGAGCAACCCCTGTTCTGGTCGCTCTCCGGTAAGGGCACCCAACTGAGATTCCTCCCTTCGGCGCAGTCCTCCTACCCCTGCTAACCCCTAAAACACCGTTATGTGACGCTGTTTTTTAGTGAAAATCCTTCGCGTTCAGGGGTGCTCCACGGGTACCCCTTTTTGGGCTTTCACCAGGTAGCGACGTGCGTACGAGACGAACGGACCCTCCTTTTCGATGCGCTCGTGCAGCGCGGCCAGCTGGGGCCGGTACCGCTCCACGGAGAAGTCGGGGACGGTCCACAGGACCTTGCGGAGGAAGTGCACGATCGCCCCGATGTCGTAGTATTCGGCGCGCAGGGATTGGTGCTTGTGGGTGATGATCGACAGCCCCGCCGCCGTCGCGGCCGACGCCACCCAGGCCGCGCCCCCATCGGGGTCCGGGGCGGGTAGGGGTCCCATCAGGGCTTCGCTCAGCTCCCGGTTCGAGCCGTCGCCGATGCCCTGGGACAGGTAGGTCCCGCCGGGCTTGAGGACCCTGGCGATCTCGTCCCACAGCACGGTCGTGGGGTGGCGGCTGACCACGAGGTCGAACGCGCCGTCGTCGAACGGGAGGTCGTCCGTGTCCCGCGCCTCCACCACGGTGCCGCCCAGCGGGGCCAGGTTGCGCCGGGCGATCTCCAGGTTCGGCGGCCAGGACTCGGTGGCGCACAGGGTTTTCGGGGCCGTGGGGATCCCGGCCAGCACCTCGGCCCCTCCGGTCTGGACGTCCAGGGCCGCCTCCGCCCCGGCCATGTGCTCGGCCAGCAGCCGGGAGTAGCCCCAGCTCGGACGTTCCTCCGTCGCGCGGCCCTCGAACCAGTCGAAGTTCCAGCCCGCCGTGGGAACCGCTTCGCCTTCTCGGAGAAGGTCTTCGAAAGTGGTCATGTCCCGAAGATAACTTCGCCGTCGATCGAATTCAGGCGCTGCCGCTGCGGCGGAAGAGCCAGGCCGCGAAGGTGGAGGACGCCGCCGGCAGGCCCGTGCACCAGAGCAGCGCGATCCAGCCGTTGTCGCCGATCGGGGTCCCGGTCAGGAGTCCTCGCACGGTTTCGATCACCGGCGTGATCGGCTGGTGCTCGCTGACGCCCCGGAGGAACGCGGGCATGGTGCTCGGCGGCACGAAGGCGCTGCTGAGGTACGGCAGGAACAGCATGACGAAGCTGAGAGCACTGGCCGATTCCACGGACTTCGCGATCATGCCCAGGCCCGCGGCGAACCAGGAGAGGGCCAGGACGTAGAGGAGCAGGAGGCCGGTCGCCAGGAGCCAGTCCCGGAACGCGGCCTGCGGGCGGAAGCCCTGGACGACGGCCGCGGTGACGACGATGGTGGTGGACGCGGCGTTGCGGGCGACGCTCGCGACCACGTGCCCGGTCAGGACGGCCGAACTCCGGATCGGGAGGGTTCGCAGCCGGTCGATCATGCCGGTGGCCATGTCGTTCGCGACCGCCATGGCCGTCGAGGCGGCGCCGTAGCCGGCGCAGAGCAGGACGATTCCCGGGACCACGTAGTTGATGTACGCGGTCCCCGTGTCGATCGCGCCGCCGAAGACGTGGACGAACAGCGTCGGGGGGCCCGCTCACCGGGGGACGCCTGGTTCGCGCTTCCCGGTGAAGGCGGTGAAGACGTCGTCCAGCGTCGGGCGGTGGGTGCTGGTGGTGGCCACCGGGATCCCGGCCGTGCGCAGGGTGTCCAGGACGTGGTGCTGGTGGGCGGCCGTGCCGTCCGACGGCAGGCCCAGCGCCAGCGGTGAGCCCGTGCGCTGGGCGGCCAGCAGGGCCGCCGCCCTGGTGGTGTCGTGGTCCGTGGCGAAGCCGAGGTCGATCCGGTGCCCGCCGACCCGTGCCTTGACCGCGTCCGCGGTGCCGGAGACGGCGACCTCCCCCTCGTGCAGCAGGGCCACGTCGTCCGCCAGGCGGTCGGCCTCCTCCAGGTACTGGGTGGTCAGGACGATGGTCGTGCCCGCCGCCACCAGGTCCCTGACGGCGTCCCACATCGTCGTCCTGCTCGCCGGGTCCAGGCCGGTGGTCGGTTCGTCCAGGAAGATCACCTCCGGGTTCGACACGAGGCTCATCGCCAGGTCGAGGCGGCGCCTCATGCCGCCGCTGTAGGTCTTGACCCTGCGGTCGGCCGCGTCCCGCAGGTCGAACCGGTCGAGCAGGTCCACCGCGCGGCGCCCGGCCCTCGGTCCGAGGTGCACGAGCCTGCCGACCACGGTCAGGTTCTCCCGGCCGGTCTGCTGGTCGTCCACGGCGGCGAACTGCCCGGTCAGGCTGATGGCACCGCGGACCTCCGCCGGTTCCCGGACGACGTCGTGCCCCGCCACCCGTGCGGTGCCCGAGTCCGGTCTGGTCAACGTCGTCAGGATGCGGATGGTGGTGGTCTTGCCCGCGCCGTTCGGGCCGAGCAGGGCGAAGACGCTGCCCCGTCGGACGTGCAGGTCGATGCCGTTCAGCACCGCGGTGGTGCCGTACGACTTGGTCAGGCCCTCTGCCTCGACGATCACCGGATCCCCCCTATGCGTAGTTGGTACGCTTAAATGCGCAGGTCATACGCATCAGTGGGCGGAAGGGGCTTTCCTAGACTGCGACCCGGACGAGAGGGAGCGGATGACCGAGGAGATCGACCTGCCCGCCGACGTGACCCTGCTGTGGGGGCTGCGGGAGACCGCGCGACGGGGGCGGAAGCCGTCGCTCACGGTCGCCGACATCACCCGTGCCGCCGTCGAGGTCGCGGACGCCGAAGGGCTCGGGGCGGTCTCGATGGCCAAGGTCGCCGAACGGCTCGGCAACGCCACGATGGCGCTCTACCGGTACGTGAAGAGCAAGAACGACCTGCTGCTGCTGATGGCCGACGCGGCGATCGGGCTCCCGCCCGTGCTGCCGGAGGACCTGGAGTGGCGGGACGGGCTCGCGGTGTGGGTCCGGGAGGTGCTCGCCGCGCTGCGGGCGCACCCGTGGGTCGTCCAGATCCCCATCAGCGGGCCGCCGGTCGGCCCGAACAACCTGTCGTGGTTCGACAGCGCGCTGGGGGCGCTGGGCGACACCGGTCTGTCCGAGGAGGACAAGGTCGGCGTGGTGATGGGCCTGCTGACCTACGTGCAGGGCGAGGCGCGGCTGAGCATCGACCTGAGCGCCGGCTTCCGGGAGAACCCGGAGGCGTTCGGGCGGCAGTACGGGCTGGCGCTGACGACCCTGGTCGACCCGCGGCGGTTCCCGGCGTTGAGCCGGGTGGTCGCCGCCGGGGTGTTCGACGGCGAGGTGCCCTACGAGGAGGAGGTCGACGGGATGTTCGGGCTGAACCTGTACCTGGACGGCGTGGCCGCCTTCATCGAGCGCGCGAAGCACTAGCTCGCCGCCGCGCCGCGGCATTTTCCCCATCCCGCCGGATTCGACGGCCCGAACACGTATTTGTCACCCGACCGGCGGCTCTATGTCTGGTGGAATGGCTATGCCCGACCGTCGAACAACTGATGGGGGCCTGGGATGAGCATCGCTGTCCACGGTTCGGTCGAAACCCGCCCGGACCTGGTCCGCGCCGAGCACGACGTGGCATCGGACCTGTTCGCGAGCCTCCTGGCGAGCGGCGACCGGCCGGGCGTGAAGGTGGTGCCGGTCGCCGAGCGGTCCGACCTCGGCCGGACGCGGCTGCTGGACGCGTACGCGCTGCTGGCGGGCGGCAACGATCTGCCCGTCGTGCGCGGACGGGCGGTCGAGGGCGCACTGCCCTACGGGGTGTTCGCGGACGCGTTCGAGCACGCCACGGGCAACCCCGAGGTGTTCACGGAACTGGAGCAGGACGCGAACCTGCTGCTGCGCGGGCTGTTCCGGTCGCTGCGCGCGCCGGGGTGGGCGCGGGAGGCGCTGGGCGTGCCCGACGCGGAGCACCACCGGCTGCACCGGGCCGTGGTGGCGACGCTGGACGCGATGTCCGGGCCCGCCGGAACGGTGGTGCTGCTGGACGACGCGCACCACGCGGACCCGGCGTCGATCGCGCTGCTGGACCACCTCGTCCGCCGTGGACCGCGCACGCCGATCCTGCTGGTGGTGGCGCACGACCCGCACCGGAGCCCGGAGGCGCTGACGGCCGTGCTCGCCGAAGCCGAGCGGTACCGCACCACCGACGGCACGATCGCGCCGGTGGTGCGGCTGGTCGACGCCGGCAGGCACCGCCTCACCCAGCGGGAGTTCACCGTGCTGGCCGTGCTCGCCGAAGGCCTGACCGCCGACGCCATCGCCCGCCGACTGGACATCTCGCCGCGCACCGTCCACCGGCACCTCCAGCACCTGTACCGGAAGCTCGGCACCGCCGACCGGCTCGCCACCGTGCTGCACGCCAAGTCCCTCGGCCTCCTGCCGTAGGGGCCGCCGCGGTCAGGCGCTCGCGGTGAACTGGTCGATCCGGTGGACCAGCTCGCGCGCGTCGTCGTCCTCGTGGTGGGCCGCGGCGTCGCGCAACGGGCGCATCCGGTCCCTGGTGCGCGTCGAGTGCACCTTCGCCGACGAGTCCACGGCCTGGAGGCCGACCTTGGCCGCGTGCTCGAAGTCCCGCTCCAGCACGTGGTTCACGGCCAGCGCGATCTGGCTCAGCGCCCGGCTCCTGGTCATGCCCTCCGGGTAGGCCGCGATGGCCGAGGTGAGCGGCGGGATGGCGAACGCCGTGTACGCCCGGTCCACCGTGCGCGCGAGTTCGGTGTAGACGATCCCGGTCATCGCCTCCAGGTCGACCTCGTCGAAGAACGCCGACCACGTCGGCGGTGACCGGCGGTCGGCCGCCTCGAAGGCGTCCCGCGCCTGGCCCATCCGCGCCAGCGCCTGGTCCCGGTCACCCGCCCGTGCGTGCGCCCACGCCTGGTTGACGCACAGGATCGCCACGCCGAGGTCGCTCCCCGCCCGTCGTGCGGACACCTCGCCGAGCCGGAACGCGGTCAGCGCCTCGGTGAGGTCGTCGCGGTGCAGGTGCATCCGCCCCGCGCGGTAGAGGACGTTGGCGGCCAGGTCGTGGTCGCCCACCAGGGCGGCCAGTTCCGAGGCGCGGTCGACGTGGATCCAGGCCAGGTCCTGCTCGGCCGAGTCGAAGCACGTCCACGCCGCGAGGTTGTGGAGGTCCGCCATGGCCGAGCCGAGTCTGTCGCGCACGGTGTCCGTGGTGCTCGAATGCGACAGCACCCGTTCGCTCCACGACGACAGGGCGAGCACCGCCTCGCGGCAGGCCCCTCCGCCGAACCGGTAGTCGAGCGCGCGGAACTCCTTCGTCGCCGATTCCACGTGTCGAACCTCGGCCATCCCGCTGTGCCGGCTAACCGGGCGGGAGGCGTCTTCCCCCGGTGCGCCTGTGTCGAACTCGGCCATGGTCGTACCTCGCTCACATCCTCAAACCGCTGGAGTGGTCCTCTCAAGGTAGGGAGGTCTACCCCGAACACCCGTCACGGGCTCCGCGCACCACCCGAGCGGGCTCGGCCGTTCGGCGGGTGAGGGGCGGCGCATTCGGGGCGGAAGCGGTTTCAGAGCCTCCAGCGGTCCCGGCCGGGTGGTTCGGCGACCTCGCGCAGCCCGTCGTCGAAGGCCCGCGCGATCTCCTCGACCGACCAGGCGTCGCGGACGAGCACCGGTTCCTTCACGGCCATCTGGCGCACCAGCATGAGCTTGCCGTCGACGAGCCGCACCAGCTGCCCGGTGATCCCGGCGGACAGGTCGCTGAGCAGGTAGGTCACCAGCGGCGCCATCCGCTCCGGCGTCTGGGTGGGGTCGCTGATCCCGTTCGCCCTCGGGTCCGAGTCCATCATCGGCGTCCACGCCAGCGGGCAGATCGCGTTGACCCGGACCCCGTGCCCGGCGAGACCCGCTGCCCAGGCGGACGTCATCGCCGCGACCGCGCCCTTGGACGCGGAGTACGCGGTGGCGTCCGCCCGACCCAGCATCGCACCCGACGCCACGTTGACGATCACGCCGCTTCCCCTGGCGTGCATGGCTTTCACGGCGGCCGACCCGCAGAACATCGTTCCCAGAACGTTGACCTCGATCACCGCCCGCATGCGGTCCGGGTCCTCGGTCCACGGGTCGGCGAAGTCCGTCAGCCCCGCGTTGTTGACCAGGCCGTCGATCGCGCCGAACTCCGCCACGCACCGCGCCACCAGCGCCGCCGCCAGGTCGGCGTCGGCCACCGAGTCGCCGTTGGGCACCGCCCGACCACCGGTTTCCCGGATCTCCGAGACCACCTTCTCGGCCGACTCACCGTCGACGTCGTTGACCACGACAGATGCCCCCGCCCCGGCCGCGTGCAGCGCGTACGCCCGACCCAGACCCCGCCCGGCCCCGGTGACGACGACGGCCTTCCCCTCCAGAGTTCCCATCCACCCAGTGTGGCGACTGACCCCGTTCTGTCCACGAAACGACCCGGAAGCGCCGTTCCCGCCGTGGCAGAGTTGATCGCGGTCATTCGACTACGACAACGAGGTTGGCGATCATGGCGATGCTGTCGCGCGCGGTGCGGGGACTCCTGAAGGCCCGGACGAAGGTCGAGCGAAGACGGGGGCCCGAGCCGGAGCGAAGACACGTCGAACACCCCGAGCCCTCGCCCGCCGAGCCCGTCGTGCCCGACCCGGTCGCGGCGCGCGAACCGGCGGAACTGGAAGAACTGCTGGTCATGGCCGACGTGGAACTGGCCGAGAAGCAGGAACAACTCGACGAACTGGACCGCAGGTACCAGGAAGCCGTCGAGGACCAGTGCAGGCTGGAAGAGGAGAACAACCGGCTGCGCGGCAGGCTGACCACCGTCTACCGCGGACTGGCGCCCGACGACGACGTGCCCCCGACGGGCGACCTGCCGCTGACCGCCGACTCGCCGTCGCACGCGGCGGAGTTGGCCCGCCTGCACCTCTCCGACCACCTCAGCCTGCCGCCCGAGGCGTGCGTGCAACTCGACCGGATCGACAACGTGCCCGAGTCCCGCACGTGGGGCGAGAACGCGTGGCGCGGGTTCCTCGCCCTGCACGCCTACGGCGAGGCGCTGGCAGGGGAGGAGAACCCCGGCAACTTCCGCGCGTGGTGCGAGAACTCCCACCACCGGCACGTGTGGCCGTCGAACGCGAAGAAGCTCGCCATGAGCGAGAGCAAGACCGTCGGCAGGTCCGGCCGGATGAGCGCGAAGCGCGTGTTCCCGGTGGACCGCGCGTACGACCCGTCGGGCACGGTCTTCATGGAGACCCACCTGAAGATCGGCGTCGGCCGGGGCACGCTGCTGCCGCGCGTGTACTTCGTGGCCGACCGCGAGACCGCCAAGGTGTACGTCGGCTACTTCGGTCCCCACAAGAACGTGCCGAACACCCTCACGTAGTCGTTCTCCCCTCCGAGTGGCGCCGGGTGGCATCAGTTTGAGCCAAAGTGGCTCTTGTGGTGCCAAAGTTGTGCCATGATGGCATCACGCACCTGGTAGTGCCGTTCGCACCGCTACGAGAGGAAGTCCGATGACCCAGCCGGTTCCCGTTCCGCAGGGCGTCTTCACCGAGCGCGACGCGGGTCCCTTCGACCCGCACAGCGCGATGACCCGGATGCGCGAGACCCGCCCCGTCAGCCCCCTGACGTTCCCCGACGGTCACGTGGGCTGGCTCGTCACCGGTTACGACGCGGTCCGCCAACTCCTGGCGGACGCCAGGTTCAGCTCCCGCCAGGACCTCGGCGTCCTGCACATGCCGTTCGAGGTCCCCGGCATGCCCAACTCCGCCGGGCCCTCCCCGCAGACGCCGGGGCTGTTCATCGCCATGGACCCGCCGGACCACACGCGGCTGCGGCGAAAGCTCACCGGCGCCTTCACGGTGAGGCGGATGAAACAGCTCGAAGAGCACATCGTCGACGTCGTCGAACGGCAACTGGACGCGATGGCGGACCTGACCCCGCCGGTCGACCTGGTCCGGGAGTTCGCGCTGCCGGTGCCGTCCCTGGTGATTTGCGCGCTGCTCGGCGTCCCCTACGCGGACCGGGAGGACTTCCAGGCCAACTCCGCCCAGTTCCTGGTCAAGAACCAGACGATGGAGGAGAAGATGGCCGCGTACACGGGCCTGACCACGTACCTGGCCGAACTGGTCACCCGCAAGCGCGCCGCCCCCGACGACGACATCCTGTCCGACCTGGCCCGCGACGAGGACCTCTCCGTGGAGGAGCTGACCGGCATCGCGTTCCTGCTGCTGCTCGCGGGCCACGAGACCACCGCCAACATGCTGGGGCTGGGCACCTTCGCACTCCTGGAGCACCCCGAGCAGCTGGCCGACCTGCGTGCCGACCCCGACCTGCTGCCCGGCGCGGTCGAGGAGCTGATGCGCTACCTGTCCGTCGTCGACGTCTTCTTCCGCTACGCGGCGGAGGACGTCGAACTCGGCGGCGAGAAGATCCCCGAGGGGTCGACCGTCGTGGTGTCGTTGCTGGCCGCCAACCACGACCCCCTGCGCTTCGAGGACCCCGACACCCTGGACATCCGCCGCAGGGCCCGCGGCCACCTGTCCTTCGGCCACGGCGTCCACCAGTGCCTCGGCCAGCAGTTGGCCCGCATCGAGATGCGCGTCGGCTTCGGGGCCCTGCTGCGCCGCTTCCCGACCCTCGGGCTCGCGATCCCCGCCGACGAGGTGAGGGTCAAGGCCGACATGAACATCTACGGCGTCCACGAGCTGCCGGTCACCTGGGGCGAGGTCGGCTGAGGGAGGGTGGGGCGCGCCGGGAACCAACCCGCCGTTTGGTACGACTACTGGCGGGATGCCCCGCACCGCACCACGAAAGGCCCACCGATGAACCTCCGACGCCTAGGCGCCGCGCTCCTGCTGACCGGTCTGGCGCTGGCGGCCACGGCCACGCCCGCGTTCGCGCACGCCGAACTCATCGGCAGCGACCCGGCGGCGGGCGCGTCCCTGCCCGCCGCGCCCACGCGGATCGTGCTCACCTTCAGCGAGCCGGTCGGCCTGGCCGCCACCCCGGTCACCGTGACCGGGCCGGACGGGTCGACGTGGAAGGTGGGCCAGGTGACCGCCGAGGGCGCCGTGATCACCGCGCCGGTCGAGGCCACCGGGCCCGCGGGCGAGTACGTCGTCGACTACCGGGCCGTCTCCGACGACGGTGACGAGATCGGCGACAAGATCCGCTTCACGCTCGCCGCGCCCGCGACGCCGCCCACGTCGTCCGTCGCGCCCACCACGACGACGACCACCGCGGCACCGACCTCGACCAGCGCCCCGGCTCCTGCGGCGCAGGGCACGCCCGCGGCCGACGGCGGCGTCCCGACGTCGGTGTGGATCATCGGCGCGATCGTCCTGGCGGGTGCGGGCGCGTTCGCCGCCACGCGCCTCGGCAGGTCCAAGCCGAAGCCGGAGTAGGCGACCGGGGGACTCCGCCGGAGTCCCCCGGCTCAGAAGCCGCGGAACACGCCGTCGTGGTCCACGGCCCCGGTGAACTCCTCCCAGTCCATGTTCGCGATGGAGATGTTGTTCTCGATCGACCACAGCTCCTCGGCGATCACCCGCACCTCGTCCCACCCGTCGTCGTCCAGGTGCAGGACGAGCAGCGGCATCTCGGGCGAGGTCATGGCGGTCTCGTCCGCCACGATGATCAGCCTGTGCCCGTCCGCGCGCGCCGCCACCTCCTCGGGGGACAGGTCGCGGAAGGCGGGGTCGTCCACCACGTGCACGTACGCGAGGAAGTCGTCCTCGTTCGGCGTGCCCACCGCCGTGGACAACGCCTGCCACGCCTCCTCGTCGGAGAAGTGCGTGCGGACGAAGGGGGTGTCGTCGGACTGCGGCAGGCTCGTCATGCGGAACGTCCTCGGGTGCGGAGCGGATTTGCGCCGAAGATAGCCGCGGGGTCCGACATCGAGCCCCCGTCGAGCGGGGCGGAGGCGTTGACGCGCCACGTTCCCTGCCCGGACGTGCACGTCGTCAGCTCGGCGACACCAGCGGGTTGACCTGCCAGTGGCCGTCCGCGGTCGTGGTGGGCAGGTGCGCGACCAGCCCCCGGTCGTCGTTCACGGCGAGGAACGTCGCGCCGTCCAGGTGCACGACCGCCACGTGCCAGCGCCCCTCGTGCGGCTGCCCGACGAGGTACTGCGCGACGTCGCCGCTGCCCTCCACCGGGCCGCCCAGCAGCGGCGTCACCTCGTCCGCGTGCCCGGAGTTCAGCGCGGACTCGTACGCGCGCGCCAGGTCCTGCGGCGACGGTGACCCGGGAGGTGGCTCGGCGTGGATCAGCAGCGCGATGAACAGGATCCAGCCGACCACCCCGCACAGGGCGAGGATCCGCAGGATCCGGGTGCTGGTCCGCGACTGCGGACGTGGCTCCGAGCCGATGCCGTACATGCACCAGATCATCCACGGCCGACCGCTCCCAGCCCAGGGGTGTGACCGAGACCTGGTCCGACCTCCCGACGTGGCCCCTCGATCGGGGGCGGCGCGACTACGGACGGTCCACTTCGACGCCGTCGACTTCTCGTCCGGGTGGCCTTGGGTTCGATCCCGAGTCGAACCGATCATCACGGGTAGCCCGGTTCTGGCGAGACGAACAGTCCACACGGGAGAGAGGTTGTCCGATGATCGACCAGAAATCGGTGGAACGCCTGTACGAGTGCGATGTCATCGACGCGCGAGGTGACCGAATCGGGTCCGTCAAACAGGTCTGGCTCGACGAGCGGAGCGGTCAGCCGGTCTGGGCCTCCGTCCACACCGGACTCTTCGGGATGCGGGAGAGCTTCGTCCCGATCCAGGACGCGCGGGTGGAGGACAAGCACATCACCGTTCCCGTGGAGAAGCAGAAGGTCAAGGACGCCCCGGAGGTCGACGCCTCCGGCGGCAGGCTCTCCGACGCGGAGCAGGCCAACCTGTACGAGTACTACGGCATGATGCCGATGCCCAACAGCGGTGAGCACGACCGGCTCGACGGCGGTCGGGGCAGGGGCGAGCGGACCACCCGGACGGCCGGCGCCGACCAGCGCACCACCCGCACTGCCGGCGCCGACCAGCGCGCCACCGACCGGCGCGCGACGGGTCGCCAGGGTGAGCAGAGCATGACCCGCTCCGAGGAGCGGATGAAGGTCGGCAAGGAGCAGGTCGAGACCGGCCGGGTCCGGCTGGTCAAGCACACGGTGACCGAGCAGCAGAACGTCACCGTTCCCGTCTCCCACGAGGAGGTCCGGGTCGTGCGCGAACCCATCGCCGACGGGGACACGAGCACGCGCGGCAAGGCCTTCGGCGAGGAGGAGGCCGAGGTGGTCCTGCACGAGGAGCGGCCGGTGGTCACGAAGGAGACCGTCGCGGTCGAACGCGTCGGCCTCGGCAAGGAGACCGTGACCGAGCAGCGCACCGTCGGCGGCGAGATCCGCAAGGAGCGCGTCGACGTCGTCGACGACACCGCCAAGCGCACGCCGGACGACCGGCGCCGCTGAGACCCGCGGTCCGGGGCGGCGCGCACCAGCGCCCGCCCCGGCTGCTGGGCCCCGGCTGCTGGGCCCCGGCTGCTGGGCCCACAAGTGCGTGCGTCGAGAAGTCGGGTTGGTCGCGTTATCGTTCCACGGACGCGAAAGCCTCCACGAGTCGTCGGGTGAACTCCTCCGGTCGCGCGGTGAAGCCGCCGTGGTCGCCGGGGAAGGCCACGGGCTTCACGTCGAGCCGCTCGGCGAGCGCGACGCTGGTGCGGTGGGCGAGCTGCCCGTCGGAGTCCTCGCCCACGCCGATCACGAACGGCAGGGTGCGGAGCGCGTCGACGTCGACGCGGTGCTCGCGCATCGGCCGCATCATGGATCCCAGGAAGAACTCCAGGTTCGCCATCATCGCGGCCATGGCCTCCGGCGGCGGCTGCGGCATCCGTTCCGCCGATTCGGCCAGCCCGGTCTCGGTCAGGAACACCCCCATGGCGGGCCCGACGCCCGAACTCGCGTAGGTGGCGAGCACCTTGTCGCTCACGGCGTCCGCGTCGGCGAGCAAGCCGGACGCGGGCGGCTCGTGCGCCACGAGCGCCCGCACCCGGTCCGGGTGCCGGGCCAGCAGGTCCAGCCCGACGAGCGCGCCGCCGCTGCTGCCCAGGACGTACGCGGGCCCGTCGCCGACGGCGTCGAGCAGCGCCAGCGCGTCCTCGGCGAACCGCTCCGGCGTCACCGGTTCGGGAGGGCCATCGAGTGGACTGCGCGACAACCCTCGCGGGTCGTAGGTGACCACGGTGTACCGCTCCGCCAGCACCTCACGGAACCCGTCGAACGCGTGCGCGTCCGCCGGGCCGCCGGGGATCAGCAGGAGCACCGGCCCCGACCCGACGACCTCGTGGTGCAGCGCGGCCCCGTCCACCTTGAGCGTGCTCATCCCGTGCCTCCGTAGCTCGTGTCGGAGGTGAGACCCCCGACGCCCCGGAAACTCATCGGCACCACGGTGACCATTGGAGCTGATCGCCGTGCACAGCACCCGCGGGCAACCAGACCTACCAGGCCGCGCTGGACATCCTGCACGCCGCGATGCCCGTGCACGACGACGCCGGCCACTCGCCCCGCCTCGCCGCTAACCGCGGAGGGCGCGTAGCGCGCGGGCGTCGGTGAGGCCGACGGCCCGTGCCGCGGCGTCCACGGTCGCGCCCCGGCCGATGAGCTGCTCGGCCCGCTCCACCCGCAGCAACTGCTGGTAGCGCAACGGCGTCAGGCCGGTCGCCCGGCGGAAGTGCCGGGTCAGCGTGCGTTCGCTGAAGCCCAGTTCACGGGACATGTCGACCAGCCGCAGCCGTTCGGTGAACCGGGCCTCGACCAGGTCCTGCAACCGGTGCGCCAGGTCGTCCACGTGGTCGCGGTGCCGCAGCGGCACGCCGACCGGCGGCTCGTCGCCGTTGCCCCTCGGGTAGACCACCAGATCCCTGGCGAGGCGCGCGGCGACACCGGGGCCGTAGGCCGTGGCGATCAGGTGCAGCGCCAGGTCGACGCCCGCGGCGCTGCCCGCGGAGGTCGCGACCCGGCCGTCCACGACGTGCAGGACGTCCTCCACCACGGTCGCGGCGGGATTGGCCTTGGCGAGGTCCCGGCGGCGGTCGTGGTGGGTGGTGGAGCGCCTGCCGTCGAGCAGACCGGCGTGGCCGAGCGCTTCGGCGCCCGTGTTCACCGCGACGACCGTGCCCCCGTCGTCGTGGTGGCGGCGCAGCACGGCCAGGCTCGCGGGCGTGAGGCGCCTGCCGCCCGGCACGAACACCAGGTCGGCGGGCGACAGGTCGGGCCACGTCGGCTCGGCCCGCAGGCCGAGGCCCTCCTCGGTGACGAGGTCCGGCGCATCGGCCACAAAGGACAACCGGTACGGCAGGCCGTGCGCGATGGCGGCCCGGTACACCCCGACCGGGCCCGCGAGGTCGAGCAGGGACAACGCTTGCGGGAGCAAGAACACGACTTCGGTCACGGTGGAGCGCGTTCTCATGGACGATAGATACAAGATCGATTGCGTCGGGACAAATCCGGGTCGCCCGAGCGCGGTGGAATCCGGCCCGATGTCCGTTACGGCAGCAGCGTGAACGGCGACCTGCCGAACGCCTCCCCGTTCACCTGGAGGGCGATCTCGTGCTCGCCCGCGTGGTAGACGCGGGTGGTGATGACCTTGAACGAGTGCGTGCGGGCGACCGTCACCCGTTCGCCCGGCCCGAGCGTCCGGGTCGTCAGCTTGAACACCTTGGGCGTGGTGGTGCCGTTCGCCTTCCGGTGGTGGATCACGTAGTCGATCGCCAGCTTGGCGGGCGCGGGCCCGGTGTTCTCCACGACATAGGAGAAGCCCAGCGCGCCGCCGACGGCCACGGTCGTCGTGTCCAGCTCCGGCCCGGCCACCACCAGACCCGTGACCGCCGGGAACCCGAGCAGCGCGAGCGCCTCCGGGTGGCCCTGCTTGACCAGCGTGCGCAGGCCGTGCCGGACGAGCCGCACCGTGGCCGCGTCCGGCTCGCCGTCCAGCCAGCGGGCCGCCGTCGCCGTCGCCAGCGCGGGGTCTCGGCGGCTGATGTCGTTGAGGTGGTTCGCCACCGACCGCCGCACGTACTCCGACGGGTCGCGGTGCAGCGCGTCCAGCACCGGCACCGCGGCCGCCGGGTCCTCGAAGATCGCCCGCACCCGCTTCGCCCACGGCAGCAGCGGTCGCGTGCCCTCGCTGGCGAGCCTGCGCACGTGCTCGTCCGGGTGCGCCGTCCACGTGAGGACGATCGGCAGGGCTCGGCCGAGGTCGGCCTCCAGCAGGCGCCGGATGCCGAACTCGGCCGTCAGCCTCGGCGTGAGCTCCGCCAGCAGCGCGAGCGCCCGGTCGAACGCCTCGCCGCCGCCGTCCGCCAGCGCGCGGCTGGTCACCGCCTCCGTCACCGGCCAGAGCATCCAGCCGGTGAACCCCGCGTCCGGCAACGCCTTCCGCACCACGGCCTCGAACCGCGGGTAGCTCTCCGGCAGGTCGGCCAGCAGCGCGTCGTGCACGAGGTCGGTGCGCTCCCGCAGCCCCAGGCCCTCCAGCCCGGCCGCCGCCGCGGCGGCGACGGACGGGGCGGGCACGGACAGGATCCGGGCGAGCCCGGTGACGGCGGCGGCGTTGAGCAGTTCGTCTGCGGTGGGCACGGAACTCCTTGCGGTGACGGGAAGCCCCGAGTCTAGGAGCGGGGTACGACGGTTCCCGACGCGACCAGTTCCTCGATCAGGTCCGCGGCCGTCGCCCCGGCGTCGTGCGCCCGGTACTCGGCGGCCATCGCCCGTGCCCGCGACCGGTGCTCCGCCGAGTCGAGCAGCGTCCGGACGGCCGCGCGGATCGCCTCGGGCTTCGGCCTCGCGGTGCGCAGGTCGATGCCGACGCCCGCTCGCGCCACCCGTGCCGCGACCTCCGGCTTGTCCTCGCTCGCACCCGCGACCACCAGCGGCACGCCGTGCGCCAACGCCTGCTGCACGGCCCCGAAGCCGCCGTTGGTGACCATGACCGACAGCGCGGGCATCAGCGGGCCGTGGGGGATGAACGGCGCGAGCCGGGCGTTCGCCGGGACGTCGGCGATCCCGCGGGTGTCCCGGCTGCCCGTGCCCGCGACGACCAGGACGTCCTCGTCGGCCAGGGCGCGCAGCGTCGGGACCACCAGGTGTTCCAGGTCGACGTCGGCCACTGTGCCCTGCGTGACGTGGACGACCGGGCGGGTGGAGTTCTCGACCTCGGCGAACCACGGCGGCACGTCGTCGACGTCCGCCCGGTCCACGAGCGCGCCCACGAAGCGGACCTGCGCGGGCAGGTCGGGGCGCGGGTGCTCCAGGCTCGCGAGGCCGTTCTGGAGGTGCAGCACGGGGGAGATGCCCGCCATGGTCCTGCGCCGCACGTCGGGCAGCCCCAGTTC
>DATMCA010000966.1:0-3676 GCA_035559015.1 Umezawaea sp.
AGCGGCGAGATCCACCGCAGCGATGTCAAGGCCAACGATGCACTTGGCGACGAAGTCCACGGCAATGAATCCACGACGGCGAGACTGACAACGACGAGGCCCGCAACAGCGAGATCCACGACAGCGAGATCCACGACAGCAAAGCCCACGACAGCAAGCCCACGACAGCGAGGCCGACGACGGCGGGGCCGACGCCGACATGACCCATGGCGACGAGATCCACCGCAGTGGGGCCCACGGTGGCGACGTCCACAGCAGCGGCGCCCATAGCGGCGACATCCACGGCAGTGGTGCCCGCAACGGCGAGGTCCACGGCAGTAAAGCCCGCAACGGCGAGGTCGGTGGAGGTCAGGTCGGTGGAGGTCAGGTCCGTGGAGGTCAGGTCCGCGGAGGTGCAGTCGCCGGCCAGCGACAGATTCCGGTCGTGACCCCCTGCCCTCGGGCAAGGCGACCCGTGACGCCTGGACAAGACGGCCCGTGGCACCCCGGACGCGACTTCGACCACTGCTTCGACCACGGCATGCCGCAGCACGGAACGAACGCACGGACCGTGCGTGGACAACCGCCAGGACACGAACTTCAGCGCGTCCCACCATTAGCAATCTTGTTACACAATGACATTCACATTACCCAGAACTCCCCCTTTCCCAGAACAATCCCACCCACGAAAGAACACCCCTGACCAGCACTTATCACTCAACCCACCAGGCCCACCGCAGGCCCTCTGCCCACACCACGAATTTACCAACAAGCAACGCCTAAATCAGTCCCACGAACCAGTGAATCACCCGCCGCATATGACCAACGGTCAAAAAACCCGCTCAACGCCCCCGACGGTGCACGTGGTGCGCGCGGGAGTAGGCGAGGCGGTGGCGGGCGGCGCTGGTGGACCAGGTGAACGACTTCGCGCGGACCTGGGCGTCGGCGGCCAGGTCGGCGCGGCGGGCGGGGTCGTCGAGGAGCCCGGTGATGCCCGCGGCGATGTCGCCGGCACCGACGCCGCAGTACGCGACCGCGTCGCCGCCGACCTCCGGCAGGCTGAGCCGCCTGGTCGTGAGCACGGCCGCGCCGCACGCCATCGCCTCCAGCACCGGCAGCCCGAAGCCTTCGCCGAGGCTCGGGTAGGCGACCAGCTCGGCGCCGCCGAGGAACCCCGCGAGCTGGTCGAACGGCAGGTAGCCGGCGCGGATCACCCTGATCCGGTGCGGCACCAAGTCGAGCGCGCGTTCCACCTGGCTGTCCCAGCCCGGCTGGCCGGCGAGGATCAGCGCGGGCGGGTTCGGGCGGCCCACGCAGGCCTGGGCGAAACCGCGGATGAGGGCGGGCACGTTCTTGCGGGGCTCCAGCGCGCCGAGGAACGCCACGTACGGCATGTCGCCGAGGCCGAGCGACCGGCGGACCACGGCGGTCTCCGCGGGCGTCGGCGGGTGGAACCGGTCGGTGTCCACGCCGTGCTGCGCGATGTGCAGCGCCCGCCGGTCCGCTCCGGCCACGCGCTCCAGCTCGGTCGCCGTCGCCTCGCTCGGCACGACGCACAGGGCGGCGCGGCGCAGCGAAGCGCGCGTCCAGCCCCGGAAGAACCGCGCCTTGACCGAGGAGTGCAGCACCGGGTCGGTGAAGAACGTGGCGTCGTGCAGCGTCACGACCGTCGCGGCCCGGTTGGCCAGTGGCATCGTGTAGTGCGGGGAGTGCAGCACGTCCGCGCCGAGGCGCGCGACGATCCGCGGGAGCGTGGTCTGCTCCCACGTGAGACGCGCGGTGCGGGTGGCCACGGACTCGGCCGCCACGAGGACTCGCGAGGACGGCGCCATCCGGGTGTACAGCTCGGCGTCGCGCGGCTGGCAGACGACGCTGAGCCGGGCGCCGTCGGCGTCCAGCGCGGCCACGAGCGAGTCGACGTACCGGCCTACGCCACCCCGGTCCGAGGGCACCGCGGTGGCGTCGATCAACACGCTGGGTTCGACGATGGGCACGGGCTGAGACTAGTGCCGCCGACCGTCCGATCTACCGCGCGTCGCTCATGTGACGCGCTGTGGACGAAGTCGGACGTGAGCGTCCCACGTTTCCCGCGCCGCTTTCTCCCAGGTGAAGTCCTCCGCGCGCCGCAGACCAGCGCTTACCAGGCGGGCGGCGGAAGCCTGATCGTCCACAACGGACCCGATCGCCCTGGTGAGCGCTCCCACATCGCCACGCGGTGTGACGAGTCCGGCCCCACCGGCCACTTCCACCAGCGCGGGCGCGTCCGAGTGCACGACCGGCACCCCGGCGGCCATCGCCTCCAGCAGGGGCAACCCGAAGCCCTCGGCCGAACTCGGCACCACGAGCACGGTCGCGCGGCGCAGCGCGTACGCCAGTTCGGCGTCCGGCAGACGACCGAGCATCCGCACGTGCGGCGCGTCGACATCGACCTCGCCCCACCCGCGAGGACCGATCAGGACAAGCGGAATGCGCATTCCGGCGGTCGCCTCGACCAGCGTTCCCAAGCCCTTGCGGGGTTCCAGCGTCCCGATCGCGAGCACGTACCGCTCGGGCAGCTCGATCGGCGACTCCTCCGGCCACGCCGTGACGCCGTGCCCGATCACGTGCACCGGAGCGGCTCCGGGGGCGTAGCGCGCGAGGTCCTCGGCCACCGCCCGAGTGGGCACGACGACCGCGCCCGCCTTGGCCGTGGCGCGGGAGATCACCTTCCGGTGCCACGCGACCCCGCGCGGCGTCAGCGTTTCCGGGTGCGTCCACGGCACCGCGTCGTGCACGGTCACCACCACCCGGCTGCCGGGCGGCGCCAGCGGCGTCGGCGCGTGCACCGAGTCGCCGCCGGGCCAGAACGGGACCCCGTGCTCCCAGGCCGCGATCAGGGCCCGGCGCGGCAGCGGCAGCACCTTCGGACCCTCCACTCCGGGGATCACGGCCGCCGAGACGTCCCGGTGGCGGCTCACGGCACCGGTCACGGTCCACCCGGCGGGCGCGGTCGCGGCGAGGGCCGCGGCGAGCTCACGGGTGTACCGCCCGGTGCCGCCGGGGACGGGGGCGAGCAACTGCTCGGTCAGCACAACGAGCTGGGGCACGTGCCGTACCGTCTCACGCCGTGTCCAGTCCCAGCACGGTGGTCGTGGTGACCTGGCGCGGGCGCGAGCACATCACCGCGTGCCTCGACGCCCTCGCGGCCCAGCGGAGTCCACACCGGACACTCGTCGTGGACAACGCGTCGGACGACGGGACGGCCGAGCTGCTGGCCTCCCACCCGAGCAGGCCCGACGTCGTGCGGCTGCCCCGCAACCTCGGCTACGCGGGCGGGCTGGCCGCCGTGCTGGACCAGGTGGACACGCCGTACGTGGCCTGGCTGAACGACGACGCGGCCCCCGACCCGGTGTGGCTGTCGTCGCTGGAGGAAGCGCTCGACGGCGATCCGCGGGTCGCCGCGGCCACCTCGTCGATGGTGCTCGCGGACGGCGCCACGCAGTCGGTCGGCGTGGCGCTGACCGCGGACGGCCACGGCGTCGACGTGGTGCTCGCGGGCCGGGAGGTGTTCGGCTTCTGCGGCGGCGCGGCGCTGCTGCGGACCGACGTCCTGCGGCGCGCGGGCGGCGTGCCCGCCGGGTTCTTCTGCTACTACGAGGACACCGACACGGCCTGGCGGCTGCGGCTGGCCGGGTACCGGGTGGTGTCCGTCGGCCCC
>DATMCA010000967.1:0-12458 GCA_035559015.1 Umezawaea sp.
GTCGACCGCCTCCCTGGCGATGATCAGGTGCATGATCTCCGTTGAGCCCTCGAAGATCCGGTTGATCCGCAGGTCCCGCAGCGCCTGTTCGGCGGGCACGCCCTTCTCGCCGCGCGCGGCCATCGACTCGGCGGTCTCGTAACCCCGGCCGCCGCGGATCTGCACCAGTTCGTCCGCCACCAGCCAGGCCATCTCCGAGCCGTACAGCTTCGCCAGCGCGGCCTCGATGCGGATGTCGTTGGCGCCCGCGTCGGCCAGTTCGCTGCTGAGGTCCACCACGGCTTCCAACGCGTACGCCGTGGCGGCGATGAAGGCGATCTTGCCGCCCACGGCCTCGTGCTTGCCGACGGGCAGGCCCCACTGGATCCGTTCCGTGGCCCACTCGCGGGCGATCTTGACGGACCACTTCGCCGCGCCGGCGCAGATCGCGGGCAGCGACAGGCGACCGGTGTTCAGCGTCGTGAGCGCGATCTTCAGGCCCGCGCCTTCCTTGCCGATCCGGTTCTTCGCGGGGACGCGGACCCGGTGGAACCGGGTGACCCCGTTCTCCAAGCCGCGCAAGCCCATGAAGGTGTTGCGGTTCTCCACCGTGATGCCGGGGGCGTCGGCCTCCACGACGAACGCGCTGATCCCCTTGTCCGGCACGGCGGCCATCACGACGAGCAGTTCGGCCACGACACCGTTGGTGGTCCACAGCTTCACGCCGTCGATGAGGTAGGCGTCGCCGTCCTCGACCGGTGTCGCGGTGGTGCCCAGGCGGGCCGGGTCGCTGCCCACGTCGGGTTCGGTGAGCAGGAAGGCGCTGATCGCCCCCGCCGCGCACCGGGGGAGGAACTCCCGCTTCTGCTCGTCGGTGCCGAAGAGCGCCAACGGTTGCGGCACACCGATGGACTGGTGGGCCGACAGGAGCGCGCCGATCGCCGGGCACGCCGAACCGGCCAGCATCAGGGCCTTGTTGTAGTAGACCTGGGAGAGGCCCAGGCCGCCGTACTCGGTTTTGATCTTCATCCCGAAGGCGCCCAGGCGCTTGAGGCCCGCGTAGACCTCATCGGGGATGCGGGCCTCGCGCTCGATCCGGGCCGGGTCCACCTCGTTCTCGCAGAAGTCCTTGAGCTGCTTGAGGAAGTCCTCGCCGGTGCGCCTGCCGTCCGGGGTGCCGGCGGGGTGCGGGTGGATCAGGTCCAGGCGGAAGTGGCCCAGGAACAGTTCCTTGCCGAAGCTGGGGCGCCGCCAGCCCGTTTCGCGGGCTTGCTCGGCCACCTGTCTGGCCGCTCGTTCGTCGACGTGCTTGTCGGTGCCGGTTTTCTCGGGGTCCACTGCGGTCATCGCTGACCTCCCAGGAGCCGAAGGTGAACTCCTGACGGTACTACCGGTGGGTAGCGGTGACCGATCAGCCGATCAGGCGCAGCCGTCGGTTGGCCAGGGCTTCGAGGGCTCCGGTGGTCTCGGCCAGGGTTCGCAGGGAGCGGGCGAACCGGTCGGCGTCATCGCCGTCGCCGAGCTTGAGCCGCATCTCGGCGTTGGTGCCCGCGCGGGCGATTCGGGCGGCGAGGATCGCCTGGTGGCCGGCGTTGGTCAGTTCGATCAGGCGTACTCGCAGGTCAGCGCCCTGGGAGCGGGTCACGTAGCCCAGGCGTTCCAGTTCGCCGGTGGACTTGGAGGCGGCTTGAGCCGTGACGCCCATGGCTTCCGCCAGGTCTCGGACGGTGATCGGGCCGGCCTGGAGGTGCTGGAAGACGTAGCCGTGCGATACGCGCAGGTCGCCGAAGCCGGCCGCGGCCAGTTGGTCCATGACCTCGGCTTGGGACCAGGCGGTGAGGGCGGTGAGGAGCAGGGAGACGTCCTCGGGCAATGGGGTGGCGGTCACGGGAGGATCGTGCGATGCTCAACCGCAGTTGCGCAACCTTGGTTGAGGAGTTCGGGATGGTCGTGGGTCGGCGGGTTGAGCTGGCGGAGTTGGTGGGGGATCTGGAGGAGATCGTTGGGCGGATCGTGTGGAGCGTGGTGAGCACCGTGGATCGTGCCGGGAGGCCTCGGTCGCGGGTGATGCATCCGGTGTGGGACTTCGGTGCGATGACCGGGGTGGTGGGGACTCGGCGTACGCCGGTGAAGGTGGCTCATCTGGCGGGGCAGTCGGCTGTGAGCTGTGCCTATTGGTCGCCGGAGCACGATGCGGCGTTTTTGGATTGTGAGGCTTCTTGGGTGGGTGAGGAGGAGTTGGGGTGGGCTTGGGGGGAGTTGGAGAAGGGGTATGACCCTGGGGGGTTGTGGCCGGGGAGGGAGGGGTTTGCGGCGTTGAGGTTGAGACCGTATCGGGTGCAGGTGATTCGGGCGGAGGCTTTGGGGGCTGGGGAGGAGGTGCCTATGTGGGTGGGTTGAGGGTTCGTTGGGGAGGGGATGAGTGGGAGAGCGGTTGTGTTGGGGAGGTTGGGGTGGGAAAGGATGGTTGGGAGTGGTTTGCGTTGTGGGTGGTCGATTTGACTTGGGGCCCCTAGATTTGCCCCTTCGTCGGGCCAAAAAGGGCAGGAGTGAAGCCCGCAGCCCGACTAATTTTAAGGGGCAAATCCCCCAAGTAAAATCGACCACGGTTGGGTGGGGAAGGTAATGGGTGCTGTTGGGCGTGGAGGGGAGTGAGTGCAGTTGGGTAAGGATGTAAGTGGGTGCGGTTGTGTGCTGATGGAAATGGGCATGGTTGGGTAAGGATGTGAATGGGAGCGGTTGGGTGCGTCGAAGTGTGTGGCGCGGCTGTGTGTGTCCGGGAGGTGAATAGGCCCGTTGTGCCTGTTGCGCCTGTTGTGAGAGGTTGGAGGGTGCTTGGTCGTGGTGAACTAGTTCTGGGGTAGCGGTTGGGCGCCGCGTTGGGCCAGCAACTGTTTCATGTAGTCGACTTCGCTGCTCTGGGACTTCAGCATGTTGTCCGCCAGTACCCGCACTACGTTTTGGCCTGCGTGGCCTGCTGCGTATTCCGCCATCGGGGCGCCGCCGATGTGGTGGCGGAGCATCAGTTGCAGGAAGTAGATGTCGAACTCGGTGCCGGTCAGTGAGCGTAGTTTGGTCAGCTCTTCTGACGTTGCCATGCCGGGCATGGCTCCGGCGCCGGAACCGGTTTCCGTCGCGGTGGAGTGGGAGTGGCCTGCGGAGGTTTCCATCCACTTCATGTGGGTGCCGTCCGCGGACTGTTCCGGCATGCCCCAGAGGAACAGCCAGCCCTTCATGCGGCCGATCTGTTCCAGTTGGGTGCTTGAGATGTCGAAGGCCAGTTGTTTGATTTCGACGGTGGTGGTTTTGTCGCGTGCGATGTTTGCCATCTGCACACCTTGCAGGTGGTGTGCTGCCATGTCCGTGGCGAAGCCGACGTCCACCGAATCCCTCGCTGGTACGGAGGCGTCGGATGAGCCGGGCAGTTTGATCAGCAGGCCGATGGCGGCACCGAGCAGGAGCACGGCGAGCACGGCAGCGGTGATTACCACTGTCCTCGCCAGGGTGGGACCGCTGGTCGGACGGTCGTCCTGGACGTGCTCGGTCGCGCCCGCGTCCTGCTCGGTGTCGGCCATCATCGGGTCAGCTGCTCGGTGCGGTGCTGGGGGTGGAGGCCGGGGGCGAGGTGCCCGCGGACGGGTCGACCGCGCCGGTGGCGGCGGTGGGGTTGCTGCCCTCGGCTTCGGCGGTGGTGCCGCCGGTCATCGGGACGGCGTCGGCGCCCGGTGCCTCGGCGACGAACGGCGGGGGGCTGTCGACCGGGAAGCTGGTCGAGTCGCAGGCCGCGCCGACCTCGGGGTAGGTGTTCGGGTTGCGGCGCAGGGACTGGATGAACTGGTCGATGCGCTCGTCGTCGGCGCTGTCCAGCTTGAGCTGGTGGCCCCACGACTGGAGGGAGATGGGCTTGTCGAGACCGGGGTACGGCGACATCTGGGTGTACGGCTGGCCGGTGACGCGGTTCTTCAGCTTGTCGAGGGCGTCGCCGGTGACCTTGTCCGGGTTGTAGGCGACCCACACGGCGCCGTGCTCAAGGCCGTGGACCATGTTCTCGGTCCGGACGGCCGTCGGGTACACGGTGCCCATGCAGTCGGCCCACACGCTGTCGTGCGGACCACCGAAGGGAGGGCTCTGGTCGTAGGCGACCCGCTGGGTGGCCGTGACGTGCTTGCTCGCCTCGTACTGCTTCTTCACGATGCCCGCGATCTTGTCCGACGGGTCCTTGTTCGTGTCGGAGGGGGTCCACGCCGCGAGGGCTTCGGCCTTGGCGTTCTGCGCGTCGATCTTCGAGTACGCGTACCCGAACACACCGACCGCGAGTCCGACCACCGCGATGACCGCGACGATGGTGCCCCAGGGCTTTGGCTTGCTCGCCACCACGGACGCGCGTGCCGCTTGCACGCTTCCGCGGTTGGCCTTCGTCTTCTTGCCGCTGACCATGTCCGCCTCAGATCTCGTGTCATCCGTGCACGACGCCGGACGACTGCCGCCGGCCAGTGTAGGGACACCGTGTCTGATCACCGTCAACCGTCGGTGGCGCAGGGTGTTCGTCAACAGTTGCCACCTGTCGGCGGCGACCCCGTCCATCCCACCCTCCGAGACTGCTCAACCCGGTCGAGACCTGCGTGAACAGTTCCCTAGACTTCTGCGGGTGACTCCCGCTGCGCTCGCTGAACTGGTCCGCGCGACGGCCGTGGACGTGCTGTCCGGCCGTGGCCTGGACGCCGCCGCACTGCCCCCCGCGGTGACCATCGAGCGACCCCGCAACCCCGACCACGGTGACTACGCGACGAACCTGGCCCTCCAGATCGGCAAGAAGCTCGGCGTCGGCTCCCGCGACCTGGCCGGATGGCTGGCCGAGGCGTTGACGGGCACGGACGCGATCGCGTCCGTCGAGGTCGCCGGACCCGGATTCCTGAACCTACGCCTGGCGGCCGACGCGCAGGGCGAGATCCTGCGCGAGGTGCTGACCGGCGGTGACGCGTTCGGCACCGGTGACGAACTGGCCAAGGTGAAGATCAACCTGGAGTTCGTCTCGGCCAACCCGACCGGGCCGATCCACCTCGGTGGCGCGCGCTGGGCGGCGGTCGGTGACGCGCTCGGCCGCGTGCTGTCCGCTCGGGGCGGTGACGTGACCCGCGAGTACTACTTCAACGACGCGGGCGCGCAGATCGACCGGTTCGTGGCGTCGCTGATCGCCGCCGCCAAGGGCGAGCCCGCCCCGGAGGACGGGTACGCGGGCGGCTACATCACCGACATCGCCGCCGAGGTGATCAAGCAGGAGCCCAGCGCGCTGTCCGCCGAGGACGGCGCCGAGGTGTTCCGCCGGATCGGCGTCGGCCTCATGTTCGAGGAGATCAAGCAGGCCCTCCACGACTTCGGCACCGACTTCGACGTGTTCTTCCACGAGGACTCGCTGCACAGGTCCGGCGCGGTCGACAAGGTCGTCGAGGCGCTCAAGGAGTCCGAGGCGCTGTACTTCGAGGACGGCGCCTGGTGGCTCCGGTCCAGCGAGTTCGGCGACGACAAGGACCGGGTGGTCATCAAGAGCGACGGCGACCCCGCCTACATCGCCGGTGACATCGCGTACCTCCAGGACAAGCGGTCGCGCGGCTTCGACCTGTGCATCTACATGCTCGGCGCGGACCACCACGGCTATATCGGCCGCCTGAAGGCCGCCGCCGCGGCGCTCGGCGACGACCCGGCCGTGGTCGAGGTGCTGATCGGCCAGATGGTGAACCTCGTCAGCGAGGGCAAGCCGGTGCGGATGAGCAAGCGCGCGGGCACCGTGATCACCATGGAGGACCTGGTGGACGCGGTCGGCGTGGACGCCGCCCGGTACGCGATGGTGCGGTCGTCGGTCGACTCCGTGCTGGACATCGACCTCGACCTGCTGCGCAAGAACAGCAACGACAACCCGGTCCACTACGTCCGGTACGCGTACGCGCGGATCGCGTCGGTGCGCCGCAACGCCGCCGACCTCGGCCTGGAGCCGAACGACCGCTTCGAACTGCTCACGCACGACCGCGAGGGCGACCTGATCCGCACGCTCGGGGAGTTCCCGCGCGTCGTGGCCGCCTCGGCCGAACTGCGCGAGCCGCACCGGGTGGCCCGCTACCTGGAGGAGTTGGCGGGCGTGACCCACCGGTTCTACGACACGCCCGATCTGCGGGTGCTGCCCCGCGGCGACGAGGAGATCACCCCCGTGCACCAGGCCAGGCTCCAGCTCGTGCTGGCCGCCCGTCAGGTCTTCACCAACGGCCTCGCCCTGCTCGGCGTCACGGCGCTGGAGCGCATGTGATGCGCGCGCACCCCGCCGGTCCCCGGCACGCCGACGTCATGACCTCCGGCAACACCGCCGGTTCCCGTCCGTCCACTTCGGACGACATCGCGCACCTGCACCCCCAGGTTTGGCCGCGCAACGCCGAACGCGGTGAGGACGGTGTCGTCCGCTTCGCCGGCGTCGACGTCCGCGACCTCGCGCAGGAGTACGGCACGCCGCTGTTCGTCATGGACGAGGCGGACTTCCGGGCGCGCTGCGCCGAGCACGCCGAGGCGTTCGGCGACCCGACGCTGGTGCACTACGCGTCCAAGGCGTTCCTCAGCGTCGCGGTGGCCCGCTGGGTCGCCGAGGAGGGGCTGAGCATCGACGTGTGCAGCGGTGGCGAACTGGCCATCGCGCTGCGCGCGGACTTCCCGGCCGAGCGGATCGCGTTGCACGGCAACAACAAGTCCGTCGCCGAGCTGGTCGCCGCCGTCGAGGCGGGTGTCGGCGCGGTCGTGGTCGACTCGTTCTTCGAGATCGCCAGGCTCGACCAGATCGCGCGGGAGCGCGGGGTCGTGCAGCCGGTGATGATCCGGGTGACGGTCGGTGTCGAGGCGCACACGCACGAGTTCATCGCCACCGCGCACGAGGACCAGAAGTTCGGCTTCTCGCTGTCGTCCGGCGACGCCGCCGAGGCCGCGCGCCGCGTGCTCAAGGCCGGTGGCCTGCGGCTGACCGGCCTGCACAGCCACATCGGCTCGCAGATCTTCGACGCCAGCGGCTTCGAGATCGCCGCGCGTCGGGTGATCGGACTGCTGGCCGACCTGCACGTCGAGCACGGCGAGGAGAAGCTCGAAAGCCTGACCACCGTGGACCTCGGTGGCGGTCTCGGCATCGCGTACACGCCGGACGACGACCCGCCGCCGCCCGCCGAGCTGGCCCGTCAGCTGCACAACATCGTGCGGAAGGAGACCGAGCACGCCGGTCTGCCGATGCCGCTGATCGCGGTCGAGCCCGGCCGCGCGATCGTCGGACCCGGCACGGTCACCGTGTACGAGGTCGGCACGATCAAGGACGTCGAGCTCGACGCGGGCCAGAGCCGCCGGTACGTCAGCGTGGACGGCGGGATGAGCGACAACATCCGCACCGCCCTCTACGACGCCGTCTACGACTGCCGCCTGGTGTCGCGCACCGTCGACCCGGACACCGAGGCCGTGCTGTGCCGCATCGTCGGCAAGCACTGCGAGGCGGGCGACATCGTCGTGCGCGACTGCTGGCTGCCCGAGGACCTCGCGCCGGGCGACCTGCTCGCGGTCGCCGCCACCGGCGCCTACTGCTACTCCATGGCCAGCGGCTACAACCGGCTGCCGCGGCCCGCGCTCGCCGCGGTGACCGACGGCGAGGCGCGACTGCTCCTGCGCCGGGAGACCGAGGACGACCTGTTCCGCTTGGAGGTTGAAGGTGCCGGAAGGTAAACCGATCAGTGTCCGACCTATTCGGGTGGCTCTGCTGGGCTGCGGCACGGTCGGCACCGAGGTCGTCCGGCTGCTGACCGACCAGGCCGTGGACCTGACCGCGCGGATCGGCGCACCGGTCGAGCTGACCGGGATCGCCGTGCGCAAGCCCAACAAGCACCGCGAGGTGCCCGAGCACCTGCTCACGACCGACGCCGCCGCGCTGGTGGCGTCGGACGTCGACCTCGTCGTCGAGGTCATCGGCGGCATCGAGCCCGCCCGGACGCTGCTGCTGGAGGCGCTGCGCTCCGGCAAGTCCGTGGTCACGGCGAACAAGGCCCTGCTGGCCGAGCACTCCGCCGAACTGTTCGAGGCGGCCGACGCCTCGGGCGCCGACCTGTACTTCGAGGCCGCCGTCGCGGGCGCGATCCCGCTGCTGCGCCCGCTGCGCGAGTCCCTGGCCGGTGACCGGATCACCCGCGTGATGGGCATCGTCAACGGCACCACGAACTTCATCCTCTCCGGCATGGACGCGACCGGCGCCGGCTACTCCGAGACCCTCGAAGAGGCGTCGCGGCTCGGCTACGCCGAGGCGGACCCGACCGCGGACGTGGACGGCTTCGACGCCGCGTCCAAGGCGGCGATCCTCGCCTCGCTCGCGTTCCACACCAGGGTCACGGCCGCTGACGTGCACCGCGAGGGCATCTCGGCGGTCAGCGCGTCGGACATCGCCGCCGCCAAGGGCCTCGGCCGCACGGTGAAGCTGCTCGCCATCTGCGAGCGGGTCACCGAGGTCGCCGAGGACGGCACCACGACCGAGTCGGTCGCGGCGCGCGTGCACCCGGCGATGATCCCGCGCAGCCACCCGCTCGCGGGCGTGAACGGCGCGTTCAACGCGGTGTTCGTCGAGGCCGACGCGGCGGGCGAGATGATGTTCTACGGCCAGGGCGCCGGTGGCGCCCCGACGGCCAGCGCGGTGCTCGGCGACCTCGTCGCGGTGGCCCGCAACCGGGTCCTCGGCGGTCGCGGCCCCCGCGAGTCCGCCTACGCGGGCCTGCCGGTGCGGTCGATCGGCCAGACGCCGACGAGGTACCACATCAGCCTCGACGTGGCGGACCGCGCGGGCGTGCTCGCCCAGGTCGCGGCCGTGTTCGCCGAGCACGACGTGAGCATCGCCGCCGTGCGGCAGGAGGGCAGGGTCGACGACGCCAGCCTGGTGATCGTCACCCACGCCGCCTCCGACGCGGCGCTCCGGTCCACTGTGGACAAGGTCGGCGGTCTCCCGGTGGTCCGGGACGTGGTCAGCGTGATGCGCGTGGAAGGCGAAGAACAGTGACGATCCAAGCAGGCGTGCGTCCCGGCTGGCCGGGCATCATCAACGCCTACCGCGACCGCGTCGAGCTGCCCGACGGCGCACGGGTCGTCACCCTGCACGAGGGCGGCACCCCGCTGGTCGAGGCGGAGCACCTGTCCGAGCTGACCGGCAGCCGCGTGCTCGTGAAGGTCGAGGGGGCGAACCCGACCGGCTCGTTCAAGGACCGCGGCATGACCGTGGCCATGACGTACGCGCTGGCCAGCGGCATCAAGGCGGTCATCTGCGCGTCCACCGGCAACACGTCGGCCTCGGCCGCCGCGTACGCCGCGAAGGCCGGGCTGACCGCCGCCGTGCTCGTGCCCAGCGGCAAGATCGCGCTCGGCAAGATGGCCCAGGCCGTCATGCACGGCGCGAAGATCCTCCAGATCGACGGCAACTTCGATGACTGCCTCGAACTGGCCAGCAAGACCGCCGCCGAGTACCCGGTGACGCTGGTCAACTCGGTCAACCCGGTGCGGCTGATCGGCCAGAAGACCGCCGCGTGGGAGATCTGCGACGTCCTCGGCCGCGCGCCGGACTTCCACTGCCTCCCGGTCGGCAACGCGGGCAACATCACCGCGTACTGGCGCGGCTACCAGGACTACTTCAAGGACGGCGTCACGACGTCGACGCCGAGGATGTACGGCTTCCAGGCCGCCGGGGCCGCGCCGCTCGTGCTGGGTGAGCCGGTGAAGAACCCGGAGACCATCGCCACGGCCATCCGCGTCGGCAGCCCGGCCTCGTGGACCGGTGCCATCACGGCCCGCGACGAGTCGAACGGCCTGATCGCGGCGGTCACGGACGAGCAGATCCTGGAGGCCTACCGGCTGCTCGCCTCGCGGGAGGGCATCTTCGTCGAGCCCGCGTCCGCCGCCAGCATCGCGGGCCTGCTCGCGACCGCCGCCGACGGCAGGCTGCCCAAGGGGTCCGTCGTGGTGTGCACGGTCACCGGCCACGGCCTGAAGGACCCGGACACCGCCCTGCTCGGCATGACCGCCGTCGAGCCCGTGCCGGTCGACCCCGGCGCGGTCGCGTCCGCGCTGGAACTGGCGTGACCGCGGCCGTCCGGGTCACCGTGCCCGGTTCGACGGCCAACCTCGGCTCCGGGTTCGACGCGCTCGGCATGGCGCTGGACGTCCACGACGAGGTGGACGTCCGGGTCACGGCGTCCGGGCTCGTCGTGCGCGTGTCCGGCGAGAGCTGCGACGACGTCCCGACGGACGAGACCCACCTGGTCGTGCGGGCCTTCCGCGCGGCCTGCGAGCTGCTCGGCTTCGCACCGTCCGGTGTGGAGTTCGACTGCCGCAACGCGATCCCCCATTCGCGTGGACTCGGGTCGTCGGCCGCCGCGATCGTGGCGGGCGTGGCCGCCGCGTACGGCCTCGCCGGCCACGAGTTGGACACGGCCGCGTTGCAACTCGCTTCGGAGTTCGAGGGCCACGCGGACAACGCCGCTGCCAGCATGTTCGGCGGCGTCGTGATCGCCTGGTCCGAGGGCGACCAGTACCGGGCGGTCCGGCTCGACCCGCACACCGACCTCCGGCCGGTCGTGCTGGTGCCTTCGGAGGAGTCGTCGACCAAGACCACCAGGGGCCTGCTGCCCGCCGTGGTCCCGCACGCCGACGCGGCGTTCGCGGCAGGCCGTTCCGCACTCGCGGTCCACGCTCTGACCTGCGATCCCTCGCTGCTGCTGACCGCTTTGGACGATCGGCTCCACCAGCCGTACCGGGAGTCCGCGTGGCCCGCGACGATCCGGGTGGTCAGGGACCTTCGGGCTGCCGGAGTCGCGGCGGCCGTCTCGGGCGCCGGGCCGACCGTGCTGGCGCTCCCGAAGGACGGCGAACTCCCGGTCGGCGTCGACGTCACCGGCTTCGACGTGCGGCGATCGGCCGTGGACCTGGCCGGGGTGCGCGTTCGTCCACTTGGCTGACGACGCCACGCGGGGGTACCCGGTTGTTGCACCCGCACCGGGCTGCGTCTACCCTCGGAGGCGATCAGTCACCGCGCGCACGGGCGCCGGTGCCGTGCCCGGACATTCGCTCCGGGTCGCATTCCAGCCAGCCAGGGACCCTGTGCCGCAAGGGTGGGGTCGAGGCTGAAAGGCACCCGATCGCCGTGTGACCGAGAAGTCCCGTGCCGACGGACGTCGTCGCAAGTGCGAAATCGCCGCGTCGAATCCGTCTTCATCGGACGAACTGCTGTTCCGCATTCCGTCGGACGGCAGGTCCGCTGGGCCGCGTAGGAGGCGGGGTCCGGTCAGGAAGGACTTGTGTGAGCAACACCGATTTGTTGAGCAGCGACGCTGCTCCCGAAGCCGCTGCCAGTTCTGGAGCCGAGGAGAACGCCCTGTCCACCCCTTCCAACGGCAGCGCCCCGCGCAAGCGGGCTGGTCTGTCCGGCATGGTGCTCGCGGAGCTTCGTGAGCTCGCGGGCCAACTCGGCATCAACGGAACCGCGGGTCTGCGCAAGGGCGACCTCATCGCGGCGATCAAGGAGAAGCAGGGCGGTACCTCCGGTCGGGGCAGCGCCTCGACCCCGCCCGCCAAGGCTGAGAAGCCCGCCGCGAAGGTCGTCGAGGCGCCCGCGGCGCCGCCGGCCGTCGAGAAGCCCGTGCAGGCTCCGGCGCCGGTGGAGAAGCCGGTTCAGCAGCAGCTCGAGGTCGCCGAGGTGCCCGCGGGCACCGGCGAGGAGGAGGGCGGCCGGCGCAACAACCGGCGTCGTCGGTCCTCCGGCCGGGCCGCGGGCAGCCCGGAGAACGCCGTGGCGGCTCCCGCCGAGGCGCCCGCCGTCGAGCGTCCCGTGCAGGAGCGTCCGCAGCAGGACCGCACCCAGCAGGACCGCCCTCAGCAGGACCAGCCGCAGCGCGAGCAGCGGGAACGTCCTGAGCGCGGCGACCGCGGTGACCGCCAGGACCGCGGTGAGCGGCCCGAGCGCGGCAACCGGCAGGAGCGCGGGGACAGGTCCGAGCGCGGTGACCGTTCCGAGCGGGGCGACCGCGGCCAGGGCCGCAACCGGCAGAACGACCGCCAGAACGATCGGCAGAACGACAACCGCGGTGACAACCGGGGCGACAACCGACCGGGCAACGTCGTGGAGGACGACGACGAGGAGGGCGGCCGTCGCGGCCGTCGCTTCCGCGACCGTCGTCGTCGCGGCGGCCGGGTCGAGGGTGGGGCTCCCGGCGCGCCGGACACCGAGGTTCGCGACGACGACGTGCTGCTGCCCGTCGCGGGCATCCTCGACGTGCTGGAGAACTACGCGTTCGTCCGCACGTCCGGCTACCTCGCGGGCCCGAACGACGTCTACGTGTCGCTCTCGCTGGTCCGGAAGTACGGGCTGCGCCGCGGCGACGCGTTGATCGGCGCCGTTCGGCAGCCGCGCGACGGTGAGCAGCAGCGGCAGAAGTTCA
>DATMCA010000968.1:0-4151 GCA_035559015.1 Umezawaea sp.
CGACCGACTGGGTCAACGCGTCGAACTGGTCGGAGAACCCGGCAGCGGCTTCCTTGCCGATGGCCTGTAGGTCCTTGGGGAGCTTCTTGACTTCGTCCTGCAGCTCTTGGCGGCCCGTCGCGATGCGGGCCTTCGCGCGGGTCAGCTCGCGGCCGATGGTGTCGGCCACGTCGGAGATGACCTGGCGCATGGCCTTGACGTAGTGGTCGCGGGCCTCGACGAAGATCTGGTTCGCTTCCTCGGGCAGGCCGAAGAGCTTGTCGTGGCCCCACTTGATCCAGCCGTCCCAGCCGCCGTAGCGCCGGTGCTTATAGTCGTCCATCTTGCGGCGGTGCTCGGCGGTGAACGCGTCGCGGGCCGCCTTCTCGCCGCGGGTGAACTGGTCGTCGACCAGCTTGTCCAGCCCGGTCAGGATGCCTTCGACATCGGTCTTCATCGTGTCGAAGCACTTCTGCAGGATCGCGGTGACCTGCGCGCGTTTGTCCTCGTCGCGGGACTTCGCGCCGGTCTTGCCCGTGCCGACCTGCGCGCCCGTGCGGACCCGCTGGGCCGCGATGGTGCCCATCGCGTTCGTGCCAAAGCGTTTGGCCTGCGCGGTGGTCGCGTTCAGCTGCGCCGCCTCGTGTTTACGCAGCTGGCCGGGAGCGGTCTCGGAATGCTGTTCCGCGATCTTCTTATCCTTGAGCGCCGAGTTGAAGCTCGGCTCGTTGGACTTCTGCAACTGCGGCTCGGTCACCTGCGCGTCGGCCATCTGCTGGTTCACCGACGCGGGACCGGCAGACATGTCCGTGGCCGACGGGGGCAGCGTGTCCGGCGTGGCCTTCGCCGGATCCGGCGTGCCCGGGGTGCCGGGCGGGCGGTCGGCCGCCATCGGCACGACCTTCTTGACCTCCGCGGCCGAGGTGTCCGGCGGCGCGGCCGTGGTGGTGGCGATCTGCTCCGCCGAGTCCGCCTTGCCCTCGCCGACCTTGCTGGCCACGTCCTGCTTGATCTCGGCCGGCTTGTCCGAGTCGGCGAACTTGTCCGCCTCGTCCAGGTTCTTCGGCGCCTTGTCCGCGATGGCCTTCTCGACGGCCCTGATGAACGCGTCCTTGTCGAACTCCTTCGGCTTCGCGTCGTTCATCTTCTCGGCGTTGGCCGTCTTACCCTGTGCGACCTCGTCGTCCTTGGGCGGCACCGACGCGTCCTGCGCCGACGTCGCTTCCGTGCGAGCCGGCGGATGCGACATCGCGACCGCGCGCTTCTTATGCGCGACGTCCTTCTTAAGCACCGCGAACTTCGGGTCTGTCCGCGGACCTCTGGCAAGACCCGCTGCCACCGCGCCGTTGCCGACCTTGTCCTGCAACTCCCTCGGCGCCTGCGCGGGCAGCGGGTTCTTGTCGCTGCCCCGTAATGCGGCGAGCATGGCCGCGTTCGACGCGGCCAGCTGTGGCGGTTTCTTCGGGACCGGCGGGGTCCTGACCGGTGCCGGCGGAGTCGTCACAGCCTGGGTCACCACCGCCTGGGTCACCGCAACGGGCCGCTTCACAGGGCCCAACAGTGGCGGCGGCATGGAGGACTCCTTCCGCTACACAGGCACCGGTAAGAGTCCCAGCAGAGCGTCACCCGAGCGTCGCGGAAACGTCCTTAGAGGGCATCTGATCTTGGTTTGCGGTGATCTGTCCGTATCCAGACGAGCCCTCCGCCGTTGATCACCCATGAGTTCTCGACGTGCGTACCGCAGTGAACTTATGGGGTGCCGATAGTCGGTCACGTGGTCTGACCTGCGGTTAGGCGGCAGTGGGTTCGTACTCGTTGATCAGGCCGCCGAGGACTGATCGGCGACGTACCGACGTGCAGCTCTGCTCTGCTGGTGGTCTGTCCGGTCGTGGTGGTGCGAGCTGCAGTGCTCTGTGTGGTCTGCGGTGGTTGTAGTGGTGCACATAGCGCTGCAGCACTGTCCTCAGTTGGTGTTCGTTGAGGATGAGCAGTCGGTCGGTGGCTTCTCGTCGGACGGTGCCGACGAACCGTTCGGCGTGGGCGTTGGCTCGCGGACACCGTGGTGGTCATCAGTACGACGTCGCGGTCGTCGGAGGCAGGCTGGCAGGACTGGCCACCTCGCTGCGGTCACAGGCGCGCGGGCTGTCGACCGTGGTGTTGGAAGCACACGGCCACGCGGATGGCTGCGCGGCTTCAGCTTCGACGTCGGCGCGGCCACCCTCGTCGACTTTGAGTCGGGAGGTGTCGGCGCCGAACTGCTCGTCACCGTCGGCATGGCGACGTAGCCGGGGACCGCCTGTCCGGCAACGTCTCCTGGCTGCCCAGCTGAACGGTCGTGCTGCACCGCAACAATAGGCCTGGCACGCCGAACGGTTGCGCGCATTTGTTGAAACGACGGGTCACCAAGCGTTCTGGGCGTTTCCCGACCGCCTGGCGGGCAACGTTGTGCTAGCCGAAAATGCCATCCGTTCTGGTCGGGTGGCGTGGCTGACGGGACCCCGGTCGGGGCTCCACCCCCTGGGCCACTGAAGGGAGCCATCCGGCACCCGTCCAGGTCGCCAGTGACCGCGCGGGCGAGCGCAGCGCGCACGTCCTCGGGGCGCACCGGCCAGCGGTTGCCGGTGCTGGGCACCTCAGCCCGAGCGCCGCGAGATTGGCGCAATCAAGTAACCAGAGGCCGACGTCAGGCGATCTTCAGCATGACAGGAAACGTCGTCATGACGTGCAGCGACGGGCTACGAGGCAGAAATTGTCAGACCCGTAGTCGAAGATGCTTCTCATAGTCAACACGGTGCAGGGGAGGCAACGGGGTGACAGACGATTCCAGGCTTGCCGCTGAACAGCGGGCACGGGTAATCATCGACAGGCAACTGGCCGACGCGGCTGGCTGATCCAGGATCGGAAGAACATCAACTTGTTCGCTGGCCCTGGTGTAGCAGTCCGCGAGATGATCATGGCCAAGGGCCATGGCCGCGTTGACTACCTGTTGTACGTCGACAAGCGAGTCGCTGGGGTCATCGAGGCCAAACCAGTAGGGACCACCCTTTCCGGCGTGGAGTGGCAATCCGCCATGTACGCAGAGGGCCTACCCCCTGAGGTACGGCGGAGGGCGCTGACGATCGATGGGCGTTTGCCGTTCGTCTTCGAGACCAGCGGCACGGAGACGCACTTCACCAACGGCTACGACCCTGTGCCGCTCGAAAAGTCGTCGCTGCTGGTCAAGCGGCATGTCTGTACTCGTTGATGAGTCCGCCGAGGATGCGAGTGCGGAGCACTCTGCGTGTGTCGGGGTCGTGTACCGCGGCGGGGTGTTGCTGGGCCGCGGGTGGTAGCTGGTCGCGGGCTTGATGGGGTCTGTGCCGGTTGTAATGCTCTTCGTAGGTCTTCAGGACTTGTCGTGCGTGACCCTCATCCATGATCAGGATGTGGTCGAGGAGTTCGCGTCGGATGGTGCCGATGACCCGCTCGCAATGAGCGTTCATCCGGGTCGCCCGTGGCGCGCTCCTGAGCACGCGTAGGTCGTCGGCGCGGAAGACGGTGTCGAACGTGTGGCCGTACTTGGCGTCGCGGTCGCGGAGCAGGAATCGGAGCGACTCCGTTCGGTGTCCGAGGTCGGGGGCGAGGTTTCTGGCCTGCTGCGCTGTCCATGTCTGGGTCGGGTGGGCGGTGACGCCGGTGATGTGCAGGCGCCTGGTGTGGTGTTCGAGGAAGGCCAGCGCGTAGAGGCGTGTGCCGAGCACGGTGTCGAGGTGGAAGAAGTCCACGGCGATGATGCCTCGGCTTGGGCGGTGAGGAATTCCCGCCAGGTTGGGCCGGTGCGGCGTGGTGTTGGGTCGATGCCCGCGTCGTGCAGGATCTGCCAGACCGTCGAGGGGGCGATGCGGTGGCCGAGTTTGACCAGTTCACCGTGGATGCTGCGGTGTCCCCACCGGGGGATATCGCTGGCGAGTCGTACTACGAGCGTCGTGATCGCTGCTCGTGTCGGTGGACGTCCGGTGCGTCGATGTGCGGTGTAGTCCCACTTGCGGGCGATGAACCTGTGGTGTCAGGCGAGCAGGGTGCCCGGCGTGACCGGGAAGACCTCCCGCCAACGGTGACGATCAACCAACCCGGATAAGGCGGCGAGCAGAATCGGTCAGCGGGCTACTGACCTTTGATTTCGGGGTTGATGA
>DATMCA010000969.1:0-5490 GCA_035559015.1 Umezawaea sp.
CACGTCGGCGCGCACCGCGACGGCGTTGGGCCCGATCTCCTTGGCCGCGGTCTCCAGTTCGGCCTCGCGCCGACCAGTCAGGTAGACCCGAGCCCCGTCGTCCGCGAACCGCTGCGCGATCGCCCGCCCGATACCGCTGGACCCACCGGTCACCAGTGCGGTCTTGTCGGTCATCGATCCCATGATCTCCACCAATCAGAAGTAACTGAACTTGTTACATCGAAGGTCGGCGTGAGCCCCGGTCGGGGACGCGCGTGGTGTTCTAGCGGGTCGCCAGGACGTCTTTCAGGACATCCTCGACGGTGCTGCTCGCGAGTTCCGCCCGGAGCGTCGAGTCGAGCCGGTCGTACACCGACTTCAAGGCGGGCTGAATGCCCGCGCCCACGACGCAGTCCTGGTTCGGCTCGGCCCGGTGCATCCCGAACAGCGGGCCGGACTCGATCGCGTCGTAGACGTCCAGCAGCGTGATGGCGGTCATCTCGCGAGCCAGCGTCCACCCCGCCCCGGAACCGCGCTGCGACTTCACCAGCCCCGCCGCGCGCAACTCGCCGAGCAGCCGCCGGATCACCACCGGATTGGTGTTGGCGCTGCCCGCGATCTGCTCGGAGGTGGCCACCTCGTGCCCGAGCCGCTGGTAGAGCCCGACCCACGCCACGGCGTGCACGGCCACGGTCAACCTGCTGTTCGCGCTCACGGCCACCTCCTCGTTCGTCGAAACCATAGTTGTTACAACGGGATGCCGCAACCGACCGCTTCGCGCCCGAACGGCGGGGTCCCGATGAGCTGTTCGGGTGTTCGCGTGCCCCTGAACGGGTGTCGACCCGCTCGACGCGCGTGATCCACCGTCGGTGACGTGATCGGCGAAGGCGCTGGTGGTGGGAGCGGATCGCGAATGCGTCGCGGAAATGAGCTCGTGGCGGATTCGGGTATTGAATGGGCGGCGGATTCGGATTGTTCATCGGCTCCGAGATGGGTTCCGCATTAGTGGTCTACGCTCCGCCGGCCCTGTTCCGCCGACCGGGAGGAATCCATGCGAATCCTCGTCCTCCACCGCATTCCCGACACCGTGATCCGGTACGCGGAAAGCATCGACCACGACTCGCACGACGTGACCTACGTCGGTGCCCCGGACCGCTTGGCGACCATGCCCGCCGGAGTTCCCGCCCGCCGCCTCAGCCGACCCGGAACCGGACCGGAGCACGACGAGGTCCTCACCGCGCTGGCGGGCGAGCCCACCCCGGACGTCGTGATCGCGCTGTCGGAGTACGACCTGCTGACCGCGGCCCGCGTCCGCGAAGCCCTCGGCGTTCCCGGCCCCACCGTGGACCAGGTCCTGCCCTACCGCGACAAGGCGGCGATGAAGGCCGCCGTGACCGCGCACGGACTGCGCACACCCCGCTTCCGCGCGGTGTCGTCCGCGCTGGAAGTGCCCTGGTCGGGCCCGACGATCCTCAAGCCGCTGTCCGGTGTGTCCAGCGAAGGGGTGAGCAGTCACCCGACCGTGGACGTGGCGTTGGAGGCGGTGCGGCGCAAGGGCGTCGACGTGGACGCCTACGAGGTCGAGGAGTTCGTCGAGGGGCCGATCATCCACGTCGACGGCCTCGTCGCCGACGGCGTGCCGCTGACCGCGGTGGTGAGCCGGTACGTGGGCACCTGCCTCGGCTTCGCCGAGGGGGACCCGCTCGGCTCGGTCCAGATCGACCCCGATCCCGAGCTCGTGGCCTGGGCGGCGCGCTGCCTGGCGGCGGTGGGCATCACGACCGGCGCGTTCCACCTGGAGGCCGTCGAATCGCCGGAAGGGCCGGTGTTCCTGGAGGTCGGGGCCAGGTTCGGCGGTGCGGGCGTGGTCGACACGTTCGAACTGGCGACGGGCGTCCGCCTGCCGTCGGCCCACCTGCGCCTGCTCCTGGAGGGCCCGGACGCCACCATCGCGAACCGCGTTCCGGACCCCGACAAGCGCTTCGGCTGGTTCGTCTGGCCCGGCCACACCCTGGGCACCACCCACTGCCGGGTCTCCGGCACCGACGCCTACGCGCGACACCCGCTGGTGTGGCGCTGGACCCAGCGAGCCGCCGACGAACCCGTCCTCCGCACCATCACCTACGTCGACACCTACGTGCCCGCCGCCGGTGTGACGGGGCCGGGCGGCAGCGACGACATGACCGCGTTGATGACCGAGATGTTCGCCGCGGTCGAAGTCCTGCCCGCCCTGCGGGAAATCGACACATAGACGTTCTCCAAATCCACGAACGGGTCAATGTCGAACCGGCTTCCCCTGGAAGATCCGTCCCTTTTCCCAGGGAAGCGACCTATTCCACGCGTCCGGGGCTCCCCGCACTTTTCGGGTATTCGAAATCGTGCTCTTCTTCATCGTGCGGGAGTGATGACCCGCAGGTACTTTCCGGGAAACAGGTGCGCCCGGCACCGCGTGAACCGGCGAGAGAGAGCACGTTCTCCATGAGCAGCACGGCCGAGGACGACGGCCGCCCAACCGCCCCCGCCGTGCCGAACGACGTCCCCACCACGCCGTTCGCCCCTCCGGACAGCCCGGGGCACTGGGTGATGGCGGCGGTCGGTGCGCTCAACCGCCGCGACCTCCGCTTCGCCGTCACGGCCGCCCAGCGCGTCCTGCGCGACCAGGACTCCACGATGGTCGCGATCGAACTCCTCAGCGGGATCCTGCTCACCGGGATCCCCCAGGGCAGCCTGCGCCGCGGTGCCCGCATCACCCTGGACGTCACCACGCCACCGGGCGACGCGCAGGGCCTGCGGGCCGTGCGGTGCGCGGCCGACCTGGTCACGGCCATCGCGTCGGGCGACGACGGGCTGGCCATCCCCGTCCTGCACGCCCTCCGCGGCCCGCACGGCCTGGACATCCTCATCGTCCTCATCCGCGCGGTCGCGGCACGGGTGGAGGGGTTCGTCGGCGTGGACGGCGACACGGTCGACGCGTACTACGCCGTGGCCCGCGACCACGTCCACCAGGACCAGCGCGGGTGGTGAGCGAGCGGCGCCCGGTTCAGGCCGCGACCACGCGCAGCCCCCGTGCGATGCCCGCGGCCGCCACCAGCAGCGCCGGGACGTAGCGGTCGGGGCTGTGCCGGGTCGTGGTGACCAGGCCGACCGCGGCGACGACCCCGCCCTCCGGGCCGACCACCGGCACCGCGACCGAACAGGTGCCCAAGGTCATCTCCTCGACCGTGCGCGCGTACCCCCGACGGCGGATCGCGGCCAGTTCGCGGTGCAGGCGCGCGGGATCGGTGATGGTGAACGGGGTGACCCGGCCCGCCTCGGCGACGACCTTCGCGACCACGTCGGCGGGCGCGTGCGCCAGCACGACCTTGCCCACCCCGGTCGCGTGCATCGGCAGCCTGCCGCCGGCGCGACTGACCAGCGGCACCGAGGTGCGTCCGTGGACGCGTTCGACGTAGAGCGCCTCGGTCCCCTCGCGCACCGCCAGGTGAACGTTCTCCCGCGTCGCGTCGTAGAGGTCCTGGAGGTGGGGCAGCGCCACCTCGCGCAGTTCCCGCTGCACCGGGGCGAGCAGGCCGACCTGCCACAGGCGCCTGCCGACGACGAGTCGGCCGTCGGGTCTTCGCTCCAGGGCCTCGCCGCGCAGCAGGTCGGCGACCAGGCGGTGCGCGGTGGTCATCGGCAGTCGGGACCGCCGCGCCAACTCGGCCAGCGTCAGGTCCACGTGCTTGTCGTCGAACGCCGCCAGCAGGCGCAGCACGCGTTCGGTGACGCCGAGTCCCGGCTCGGAGCTGCGACCCGCCATGCCTCGGCAACTTACTGACGCGTCAGTCGGTCGTCAATCGCGCTTCGAGCAGGTCCACCAGCAGGTCGAACGCGGGTGCGGTCGGCGCGTCCGGGTCGATCAGCCACAGCTTCTGCAACCCGTTGACGGTCGCCGCGATCAACGTGACCACGGCGTCCGAATCCCGTGGTCCGGCACCGCGTCCCAGCTTCGACCGGATCTCGCCGCGCACCTCGTCGAGGCGCTCGGCCACGTACCGGGCCGCGGCCTCGTTGCCCGCGATCGCCTCGCCCTCCAGCACGTGGATCAGCCGCAGCGGAGTGCGGGACGCCGTGCCGTGGCCGAGTAAGGCGCCCAGTTCGCGGATCGCCTCGACCCCGGTCGCGCCGGTGTCCGCCGCCGGTTCGCGTTCGCGGTCCAGGACGGCGTGGAAGAGCGATTCCTTGGAGGGGAAGTGGTGCAGCAGGCCCGTCCGACCGAGCCCGACCCGCTTGGCCACCGCGTCCAGGGTTGTTCGGGCGTAACCGTTCTCGGCGAACACCGCGGCCGCGGCGGTGACGATCTCGGTCTTGATCGCGGCGCTCTCCTCGACCTGGCGCTGCGAGCGGTGACGGGGTCGGCGGGCCGGAGGCTGCTGCTCGATCACCGGCCCGATGGTAACCAGTGCGCCGCGTCGCGGATCGCGGTGATCTTGCGGCGGCCGATCCCCGGTGGTGGAACATTTGTTTCCGCCCAGTGGAACGGTCGACTGGCGGTTCGCGGGTCCTCGTCCTTTGCTCTTCCACTATGCGAACCCGAGTTGGAATAGTCGGTGCCGGCCCGGCCGGTCTGGTGCTGTCCGCCCTGCTGGCCGAACACGGCGTCGACTCCGTCGTCGTCGAGGCCCGCGGCCGTGCGGCGATCGAGCGGACCATCCGCGCCGGCGTGCTGGAGCAGGGCACCGTGGAGTTGTTGACCGACCTCGGGATGGGCGATCGCGTACGGGTCGACGGCGCTCGCCACGACGGCGTCGAACTGCGCTTCGGCGGCGAGGGGCACCGCATCGACTTCGCCGGGCTCACCGGCCGCGCGGTGTGGCTCTACCCGCAGCACGAGGTCCTCAAGGACCTGATCGACGCCCGGTTGAAGGCGGGCGCGGACATCAGGTTCGAGGTGCGCGACGTCGCCCTGCACGACCTGACCTCCGACGCGCCCGCCATCTCCTTCACCGACTCCGACGGCACCCCGGTCGAGCTGAGGTGCGACGTCGTCGTGGGCTGCGACGGCTCCTCCGGCGTCAGCAGGCGCTCGATCCCCGACGACGCCCGCACCGACTTCTTCCGCACCTACCCCTTCGGCTGGTTCGGCATCCTCGCCGAAGCACCGCGCTCCGCGGAGGAGCTGATCTACGCCCACTCGGACCGCGGCTTCGCGTTGATCAGCACGCGAACACCCGAGGTGCAGCGGATGTACTTCCAGTGCGCGCCCGACGAGTCACCGGAGTCCTGGAGCGATGACCGGATCTGGGCCGAGCTCGACGCCAGGGTCGCGGGCAACGGCTTCACCCTGGCCGAGGGCCGCATCTTCGACCGCAGCGTCATCCCGATGCGCAGCTACGTCTGCGAACCCATGCGGCACGGCAGGCTGTTCCTCGCGGGCGACGCCGCGCACGTCGTCCCACCGACCGGTGCCAAGGGCCTCAACCTGGCCGTCGCCGACGTCGTGGTGCTGGCGCGCGCCCTGGACCACTGGTT
>DATMCA010000970.1:0-4091 GCA_035559015.1 Umezawaea sp.
CGACCTCACCGCTGAGCAGCACCGCGAGCACCCGCTGCTCCTCCGGCGAGTTCGCGAGGCTCTCGGCCGACACGGCCGACGGGGTGGTGTAGTCGGCGTTCCCGGCGGTGGCGGGCGGCAGGACGCCGTCGTTGGCACTGCGGGCCGCGGGTGGCGGCTTCGACCCGTCGACCAGCGGCCCGTCCGGCGGGTACTGCGGGAACGGGTTCGGCCTCGGGACGATGTCGTAGCAGCGCGGACCGCGCTTGTCGCCGTACACCGGCTCGTCCTGGTTCGGCAGGTACTTGCCGCGGTTCGCGGTGATCTCCATGGTGATGTGCAGGCCCGGCTTGTCGGTGCCCTGGCCGAACGCCTCGCTGATCACCGGCGCGAACTCCGTGAGCCCCTTGAGCAGGCACGGGTACTCGGGCGCGTACTTGGCCAGCAGCTCCAACGTCGGCCGGCTGGTGCCGGTGAGCCCGATGATGTTGTTCTTGTTGACCGTCAGGAAGCCGGTCAGGTCGCGGGAGGCCGTCGTCAGGTCGCCGTACATCGCCAGCAGGTTGACGCGCTGCTCGACGATGGTCCTGCTGGTCGTCGTCGCGTCGGTGAGGGCCTGGACGAGGTCCGGTGCGGCGTCGGCGTAGACGTTGCTGACGTCGGCGAGCCTGCTGATGCCCTCCTTGAGGGCGGGCAGCTGCGGGTTCAGCTCGCCGAGGTAGGAGTCGAGCTGGACCAGCGTCTGGCCGAGCGGCTTGCCCCGGTTGTCCAATGCCTGCGACACCGCGGTCAACGTGGTCGCGAGCTTCTCCGGCTGCACGGCCTGGAGCACCGGCATCAGGTCGTTGAGCACCTGCTCCAGTTCGATCGCGCTGCTGGACCGGTCCTGCTCGATGACCGAGCCGTCGGTGAGGTGGCTCGTCGAACCGTCCTTGGGCAGGACGAGGTTCACGTACCGCTCGCCGAACAGGGTCTTCGGCAGCAGCCGCGCGGAGACGTCCCGCGGGATCAGGTCGACCTTGTCCGGTTGCAGCGCCAGCTCCAGCTCGGCGCCGTCACCGGTGCTGCGGATCCGGCGGACCTCGCCGACGATCAGGCCGCGCACCTTCACGTCCGACGCCGTGAGCAGCTGGTTGCCGACGTGGTCGGTCTTCAGCGTCACGGTCACGACCTTGGTGAACGCGTTGTCGTACAGCGCCACGGTGAGGGCCAGGAACACCACGATGACCGTGAGGAACACGACGCCGAGCAGACGTTGCCTGATCATCAGCCCGCGATCCTCACCGTCGTGGTGGTGCCCCAGATCGCCAGGCTCAGGAAGAAGTCGAGCAGGCTCGTGGTGACGATGGCCGTGCGGACCGCGCGGCCGACGGCCACGCCGACCCCCGCCGGACCGCCGCTGGCGCGGTAGCCGTAGTAGCAGTGGGTCATGATGATCACGACGGCGAAGACCAGGACCTTGCCGAACGACCAGAGGACGTCGATCGGCGGTAGGAACAGGTTGAAGTAGTGGTCGTACGTGCCCGCGGACTGGCCGTAGAACTGCACGGTGATCGTCCTCGCCGCCAGGTAGCTCGTCAGCAGGCCGATCACGTACAGCGGGATGATCGCGACGAAGCCCGCGATGATCCGGGTCGTGACCAGGAACGGCATGGACGGGATGCCCATGACCTCCAGCGCGTCGATCTCCTCGGAGATCCGCATCGCGCCGAGCTGCGCCGTGAAGCCGGAGCCGACCGTCGCCGAGAGGGCGAGGCCCGCGACCAGCGGGGCGATCTCGCGGGTGTTGAAGTACGCGCTGACGAACCCGGCGAACGCCGACGTGCCGATCTGGTTGAGCGCGGTGAAGCCCTGGAGGCCGACGACCGTGCCGGTGAACACCGACAGGCCGATCATCACGCCGATCGTGCCGCCGATGACGGCCAGCGCACCGCTGCCGAAGCTGACCTCGGCGAGCAGGCGGAGCGTTTCGCGCAGGTACCGGCGCAGCACGCGCGGCGTCCACGCCAGCGCGCGCAGGTAGAACGAGAGCTGGTCGCCGAAGCCGTCCAGCGCCCGGAGCGGACGGCCCGCGGCCCTGCGGAAGTCGATGGCCACCTCAGCTCCCCTTCGCCGGGACGACCGTCAGGTAGATCGTGGTCAGCACGAAGTTCACGAAGAACAGCAGCAGGAACGTGATCACCACGGCCTGGTTCACCGCGTCGCCCACGCCCTTCGGGCCACCGGCCGGGTTGAGGCCGCGGTAGGCGGCGACGATGCCCGCGATGAAGCCGAAGATCAGGGCCTTGAACTCGCTGATCCACAGGTCCGGGAGCTGCGCGAGGGCGGAGAAGCTCGCCAGGTACGCGCCGGGCGTGCCGTCCTGGAGGACGACGTTGAAGAAGTAGCCGCCCATCACGCCGACGACGCTGACCATGCCGTTGAGCAGGACGCTGACCAGCATCGCGGCCAGCACGCGCGGCACGACCAGGCGCTGGATCGGCGAGACGCCCAGCACCTCCATCGCGTCGATCTCCTCGCGGATCTTGCGCGACCCGATGTCCGCGCAGATCGCGCTGCCACCCGCGCCCGCGATCAGCAGCGCCGTCACGATGGGGCTGGCCTGCTGGATGATCGCCAGCACGCTGGCCGCGCCGGTGAACGACTGCGCGCCGATCTGCCTGGTCAGCGAGCCGAGCTGGAGGGCGATGACCGCGCCGAACGGAATGGACACGAGCGCCGTCGGCAGGACCGTGACGCTGACGATGAACCAGCTCTGCTGGATGAACTCGCGCAGCTGGAACGGCCGCCTGAACGCGCTGCGCGTCACCTCGATGCCGAGCGCGAAGAGCTTCCCGGTCTCCCGCAGAGCTCCCGCTCCGGGGAACGACACGGGGCTGCTCACAGCTCACCCGCCCGGTGCTGCCGCTCCGCGTCCTGGCCGCGCGGGTAGGGGGTCGGCGTCCGCGGGGCGCCCGCCAGCACGCCGTACTTGCTCTGCTCGGCGGGCGTGAGGCTGGCGATGATGCCCTGCTGCGCCTCGTGCGGCAGCGTGTGGATGATGCTCATGACCCGGTCCTTGCGACGGCGCACCGCGTCCCTGTCCGGCAGACCGGGGGTCGGCTCGATCTGCGGGACGACCCCGCGCACGTCCTCGTCCGGCGACCCGTCGGAGTGACCCGCGTCGCGGTGGGCGAGCTCGGCGGCCATCGTCGCCTGGTCCTTCTCCTCGGACATGCCGATGGGACCGATCCGGCGACCGTTGAGGAACTGCTCGACGACCGGTTCGTCGCTGGTCAGGAGGACTTCGCGCGGGCCGAACATCACCAGTTCGCGGCGGAAGAGCATGCCCAGGTTGTCCGGGACCGTGCGGGCGACGGTGATGTTGTGGGTGACGATGAGGATCGTCGCGTCGATCTGGGCGTTGAGGTCGATCAGGAGCTGGCTCAGGTAGGCGGTGCGCACCGGGTCCAGGCCCGAGTCCGGCTCGTCGCACAGGATGATCTCGGGATCGAGCACCAGCGCCCGCGCCAGGCCCGCTCGTTTGCGCATACCACCGGAGATCTCACCGGGGAGCTTCTTCTCCGCGCCGACGAGACCGACCATCTCCATCTTTTCGAGGACGATCCGCCGGACCTCGGCCTCGGTCTTGCGGGTGTGCTCGCGGAGGGGGAAGGCGACGTTGTCGAAGAGGTTCATCGACCCGAACAGGGCCCCGTCCTGGAAGAGGACGCCGAACATCTTCCGGATCTCGTAGAGCTTGTGCTCGGAACAGCGGACGAGGTCCGTGCCGTTGATGATGATCTTGCCTTGTTCCGGCTTCAGCAGGCCTACCAGGGACTTCAGGAAGACCGACTTACCGGTGCCCGACGGTCCGAGCATGACACTGACCTCGCCCGGCGGGATGCTGAGCGTCACGTCCCGCCAGATGGTCTGCTTGCCGAAGGACTTCGTCAGACCTTCGACGACCACCTCGACACCCATCACACCTCCCGAGTCGGGTCATGACACACAGGTGCAACGAGCCCGAGGCTGGGAGGTTACTCACCAGTTGGCCTAGTGGGGTTGCGGAGCGATAACGCCGTGGGGGGTGGGGACAGGGGTTGGGTGGGTGGTTTGGGGGGTGGGGGTGG
>DATMCA010000971.1:0-2317 GCA_035559015.1 Umezawaea sp.
AGCGGTGGCGAGCTGAGTTGGTCAGGGTCCAATTAGTTGGTGGATTCGGCATCCCGAGATGGCTGGTCAGCGTTGTCGTACGTGCCGAGGCCATCGAGTTGCCGTTGCACCCGCGCGGCGTCATCGTCGCGGCCTTGTTCCCTGTACAGCTCCAGCGCCTCCTGCCATACCTGGCTGGCCCGCTCGTGCTGTCCGAGGGCCGCGTGAGGGTGGCCCATGCGGTCGAGGGTGCCGGCGACCTCGTAGGTGTGGCCGAGGGTGCGGAACAGGATGAGGACCTGGTGATAGTGGTCGAGGGCCTGCTGGTGTTCTCCGGTGCGGTGGGCGATGAAGCCGAGACTGTCCAGGGCGGCCGCCTCGCCTTCGAGGTCCTGGTGGTGCCGATTCAGGGTGAGTGCGGCGTGGCAGTGGTCGCGGGCGGTGTCGAAGTCGCCCAGGCGCGCGGCGCACCAGCCCACGCCGTTGAGCGCGTCGGCTTCCTGCACCGATTGGCCGAGGGCGCGATAGAGGTCGAGGGCGTGCCGGGCGTGGTCGAAGGCCTGCCGGTCATCCCCCCGCAGTTCCCAGGAGATCGCGAGCGCCCGGTGGGTGTGTGCCTGTTCGGTGGGGTCGTGGTGGCGCGTGGCCAGGTCGAGCGCTTGGTCCAGGTGCCCGGTGGCCTCCTCGTGCAGGCCCAGCACGGCACAGGCGGAGCCGAGGCCCCGGTGGGCGCGGCTGCGGGTGGCGGGGTCGGGCAGGTGCGCGGCGGCGTCCACCGCGGCTCGCCACACGGTGAGCGCGTCGCGCCGGTGCCCCCGCCGGTAGAGGAAGGTGTCCAGTGCCCAGGCGAGGTGCCAGACGACGTGGTGGCGGCCCACAGCGGCGGCGGTGCGCTGGGTGGCCAGCAGGGTGGCGTGCTCGGCCTCCAGCCACGCCAACGCGGCCGCGGCGTCTGGCAGCGGGTGCGGGTGCACGCCAGGTGCGGGCGGGTCGGGTTGCACGAGTGCGCGGAAGGGTTCCAGGAGACGGCCGGCGGCGAAAGCGGTGTGCAGGTAGAAGTCCAGCACCCGCACCAATGCCATCGTCCGCATGTTGTCGGGCAGGTCGTGGGCGGTGGTGGTGGCGTAGGCGCGGACCAGGTCGTGCATCACGTACCGGCCGCCCGGTCTCCGTTCGAGCAGGGACGCCTCCTCCAGCGCGGACAACGCTTTGCGTGCGCGGACCGGGGACAGGCCGGTGAGAGCGTCTACGGCGGGCAGGGTGGTGACCGGGCCCGGGGCGATGCCCAGCAGCGCGAACACGGTGCGTTGTTCGTCGGTGAGCCGGCGCAGGGACCAGGACAGCACGGCGGGCAGGCTGGCGGCGGGGTCGGTTTCGTGCTCGAGCACCTCCAGTCCCAGCTCACGCAGCTCCGTGGCGACCTCGGCCAGCGGGAGGCCGGGGCGGGTGGCGGCGTCGCGGGCGGTGATCGACAAAGCCAGCGGATAGCCCCCGCACAACTCGACCAGCTCGTGGACGGCGTTGGCCTCGGCGGTGATACGGTCCGCGCCCAGACGTGCGGCCAGCAGCGCACGCGCTTCGTCCTGGGTCAGAACGTCCAGGGCCAGGTGACGTGCGCCATGCCGATCGATCAGCGAGGCGAGTCTGGTGCGGCCGGTGACCAGTACGGTGCAGGTCGGGCTGCCGGGCAGCAGCGGGACGACTTGCTCTGTGGTGGCGGCGTTGTCCAGCACGATGAGTATCCGCCGGCTCGCGACCAGGCTGCGGTACAGCGCGGCTTGTGCGTCCAGGTCGGTCGGGATGCGGCCGGGATCGACTTCCAGGGCGTCGAGGAACCCGCGCACCGCGGTCTCAGGCGCCATCGGCTCTTGCGTGGGGCTGAAGCCGTGCAGGTCCACGAACAGCTGCCCGTCGGGGAACCGATCCAGGTGACGGTGCGCCCAGGCGAGAGCCAGCCAGGTCTTGCCGATCCCACCAGTTCCACCGATGGCCGAGACCACCACCGTTGTGCCCGTGACGGGCAGGTTTGCGGGTGAGTCGGCGTGCGTCAGCCCTGTCGCGGTCGGATCTCGCCCGTCCGGCGCGGTGGCGGCCAGCGTCCGGTCCAGCCCTGCCAGCTCCGCCACCCGGCCCGCGAACAGCGCCGGCGCGGCGGGCAGTTGCCGTGGCACCACCGGCGGAGGCGGTGAGTGCAGATGCACGTCGCCGTGCACCACGCCGGCCTGAACCATTGCGCCCACAACACCGGAAACCGTGTTCCGCACACCAGGGCCGTCCCTGTCGGTGGGCTCGGTGTCGGTGTCGTTGGGCTGTTCCGGCTCGGGTGTCACGAACGAGG
>DATMCA010000972.1:0-3840 GCA_035559015.1 Umezawaea sp.
ACCCCGTTGCTGTTCGACGGTTCCGGCAACAAGAAGGCCGCCTACACCTCCACCCTCAACGCGCTGAACTCGGGCGGCACCACCACCACGACGACCACGACCACGACGACCACCACCACGACCACCACGACGACGACCACCCCGCCGGTACCTGGTGGCTGCACCGCTTCGGTGTCGCTGGACTCCTGGAACGGCGGCTTCGTCGCCACCGTCAGGGTCACCGCGGGATCGTCGGCCATCAACGGCTGGACGGTGACGCTCGCCGTGCCGTCCGGCGCGGCGGTCACCAACTCGTGGAACGTTCAGCGCAGCGGTGACTCGTGGACCAACGTCGCCTACAACGGCCGCGTGTCCGCAGGGCAGTCGACCGAGTTCGGCTTCCAGGGCACCGGGGTCGGCACCGGCATGGAACCGAGCTGCACGGCTTCCTGACGCCGGACCGACAGCCCGGTGCGGGGAGCCGCCACTCCCCGCACCGGGCCTTCCCGTTTCCTAGTAGCCGACGCGGAACGTGGCGTCCTGCCTGTCGGTCGTCGTGGAGACCGGGTCGATCCGCAGCACGTAGCCCGAGTGCCGCAGGTACCGGTCCGGGTAGTTGTACGACCGGTACGACGTCCAGCTCGAATCGGCCAGTCCCGCCACCGCGGTGAAGGTCGCGTCCGCCTCGAACGCGGCGGACCCGTCGTCGGCGGCGAGCACCACCGCGAAGTTCGAGTGCCGCAGGTAGCTCGTGGGGACGTTGACCGACTGGAACGAGACGCCGGAACCGGCCAGGCCGGGGACGATCCGCCACTGCTGGTCCTGGTACGGCTCGAACGGGTAGGTGTCGACGCGGGCCACGTTGTCCTGGTGCCGCACGTACCGGTCCGGGTAGTTGTAGGACTTCAGGCGGTTCCACGTCGGCGCGCCCCACCGCGACAGCAGGCCGGACATCTCGGCCGACGTGATCGGCTGGATGGTGGCGTGCTTGGAGTTCAGCGGCTGCGTGTACGAGCGCTGGTTCACCGGCGTCCACGACCCGCCCGCGACGTTCGTGGTCTGCCACGCGTAGAAGACGCCGTTCGGCGTGTACGTGTCGCCCCACAGGTACCGCGTGCTCGACGTCAGCGACGCGACCACGATCGGCGCCTCGGTGCCGCCGTGCGAGACGGGCCCGCTGTAGGTGGTGAAGCTGCCGGGGTTGAGCGAGGACGACCGCGCGGCGAGGAGCGTGCCGTTCGTGTTGTTCTTGTAGAACAGGTGGTTCACGCCGTCGACGGAGTGCAGGTGCCCGTCGATCGCGGCGTAGCCGGGGTCGAAGAACGTCTGCGGCGCGCCGACGGTCGTGAAGTCGTTGGTGTAGTTGACCATGATGACGTCGTGGCCGCCGTTGACGGCCGAGTAGATGATCGCGTACTGGCCGCGCGAGGCGTCCCAGAACGCCTCCGGCGCCCAGGAGTGCGTGGCCAGCGAGTGCAGCTTCACCCTGCGGTAGCCGGTGAAGGATCGCAGGTCGGTCGAGTCCCAGACGTGGACGTACTGGTTCTGGAGGCTCCAGTCGGTGCCCTTGAGGTCGGTGGCCAGCACGGTGAACGTGCCGTCCTGCTTGCGCAGGATGAACGGGTCGCGCAGGCCCTGCGTGCCCTGCGTCGGTGTCACCACGGGGTTGTTCTGGTTGAGGGGCGTCCAGTTCAGGCCGTCCGGGCTGACCGCGAGGTGCAGCCCGTAGTTCGCGCCGCTGAAGTTCGGCGACTCGGTGAAGTACCCCATGACGTACCCGGAGTAGGTCGCCGCCGACGCCGTTCCGGGGTTCGGCGCGACCGTCGCGCCGCTGATCACCAGCAGCCCGAGCAGTGCGGACAGGACTCTTCGACTCATGACCGGCTCCGTTGTCGGTTCGGTTGTCGAGTTGCTCGGTCGGAAGGCATGTGAGCGATAACATTCCGCTACCTGATCGACCGTAGAAGCTCCGCCGAAGGCAGGTCAAGGGCTGGTGAGCTTCTTGTTCACGTTCTCAGCGACTGCTCTACCGGGTGCCGCCGAAGGGGTGTACCGCCGGTGGTCGGTCAGGGTTCCAGGCCGCGGATGAGGGTGCGCGCGGCTCGTTCCGCCTGAGCGGCCAGGTGGTCGACGGTGTGGTGGGGACGCGCGAAGAAGCCGTCCGCCAGCAGCGCCACGTACCCGTGGGCCAGCGCCACGTGCTGTTCCAGCAGCCACAGCGCGCGCTCGGTGTCCCCGCCGATCGCTTCACGGGCCAGGTCCAGCAGCCGGTCCATGAGGTGGCGGCCCGCGGCGGACAGGGTCTCGTCGTGCAGGTCGCGCAGGTCCTTGGCGAAGATCACGGTGAACCCCGCTCCGCGGGTGGCGGCGAACCGGAGGTAGGCGCCCCCGGTCGCGGCGAACCGGTCCACCGGATCGGGCCCGGCGCCGGCCACCGCGCGCTCCACCTCGGCCGCGAGTTCCCCGGCGGCCCGCGTGGCGACGGCCGCCAGCAGGTGGTCGCGGTCGGGGAAGTGGCGGTACGGGGCGGCGGTGCTGACGCCGAGCGCGCGGGCCACCCGTGCGACGGAGAACTCGGCGAGACCGGCCTCGGCCAGCAGGGCGAAACCGGCGTCGACCAGCGCGGTTCGCAGGTCGCCGTGGTGGTAGCGACCGCGGCGCGGCGTGCCGGTCACTCAGCCTCCAGGTTGACATCGATGTAATAGGCCTCTTACTTTAGCTGGTGATAGCCCTCTTACATCACCACTCGGAAGGACTCCCATGTCGGGAATCAAGGGCAAGGTCGTCGTCATCACCGGGGCCAGCAAGGGCATCGGCGAGGCGACGGCGCTCCGGCTCGCCGACCACGGCGCGAAGGTCGTGCTCGGCGCACGGCGGCCGGACCAGCTCGAAGCCCTGGCCGAACGCATCGCGGCCTCGGGCGGCGAAGCCGTCTGGGCGTCGACGGACGTGCGGCGGCGCGAGGACGTGGCCGCGCTGGTCGGGTTGGCGTGCGAGCGGTACGGGTCGCTGGACGTGCTGGTGAACAACGCCGGGGTCATGCCGGTGTCACCGCTGGACGAACTGCGGGTCGACGACTGGGACGCCATGGTCGACGTCAACGTCAAGGGCGTGCTGAACGGCATCGCGGCGGCTCTGCCGATCTTCCGGCGGCAGGGTTCGGGCCAGTTCGTCACGACCGCGTCCACGGCCGCGTTCAAGACCGTGCCGGGGCAGGCGGTCTACTCCGGCACGAAGTTCGCCGTGCGCGCCATCTGCGACGGTCTCCGCCAGGAAGCGGGTGACAAGCTCCGCGTCACGGTCATCTCGCCGGGCATGACCGCGACCGACTTCGCCGCGTCCATCACGGACCCCGCGACCAGGGAGCGGCTGGAGACCCTGCGCGACACCGTCGCGATGCCCGCGGACGCCGTCGCGCGCGCCATCGCGTTCGCGATCGACCAGCCGGACGACGTCGACGTGAACGAGGTCGTCATCCGGCCCACGGCGCAGGCCTGACGGTCAGCGCGGCGAACAGCTCAGTCCGGACACCGGCTGGTTCGCCCCGGACACGATCGAGCCCCACGACGTCGACGCGCCGGGCGCCAGCGAGCCGTTGTAGTCCTCGTTGGTCGCGGTCACCCGCTTGCCGGACTGGGACACCGCGGCGTTCCAGCTGTTGGTGAACCGCTGGGAACCGGCCACCGTGAAGGTGACCCGCCACCCGGACAGCCGCCGCGGACCGGTGTTGCGGACCGTGACCTCGACCTGGTGGGCGCCCTGCCACGAGCCGCCGACCGAGTACGTCGCGGTGCAGCTCGGGGTCTGCGCCTCGGTCGTCGTGGCGGTCGTGGGGATGGGTGCCGGAGGTGCGGCGGCGAC
>DATMCA010000973.1:0-2406 GCA_035559015.1 Umezawaea sp.
GCTTGGACCGCCGGGATTGTGTGCCCCGGCGGTCCAAGCAGGCTGCGGCTGCCCGCCCCAATTGCGCTAGGAACCTCAGAAGCCGCGGCGTGGCCCGGGCGGTTCGCCCCAACCCGGATCCGCTGGGCGTTGCTTCTGGCCCGGATGCGACCGGCGCCGGCGCGCTCGCCGCGTGCCCGGCGAGATGTCCGGACAGAGTTGGGTGCAGGTGCTGCCCTTCCGCCCAACGCCCGAACTGCGGGGTGCGTGGACGATTGGATTGCCCCTAGCCATCTCCTGCGCTGGGCTGGAGCCTGTATGCACCGCTCCGAGGAGGCAGGATGCACGCCAAGCAGGGTGACCAGATTGTCATCGACACCACCACGCTCGATGCACTCCGGCGGCACGGCGAGGTGATCGAGGTGATCGGGCAGGGCGAGCGGGAGCACTATCGGATCCGCTGGCAGGACGGCCACGAGTCGGTCTACTTCCCGGGCCCGGACGCCCGCGTGGTGTCGGCGGGCTGAGCGGGCGTTCGGCGCCACTTCCCGGCGTCACCCACGCGAGCCGAAGAAGGCCTCGCCCGCTGACAGGGCCGTTCGCTGTCCGAGAGGGAACCGTGTCCGAATTCGCACTCGTTTATGACCACTTCGACCCCGGAACCGAGGGGTTGCGGGAGTCGCTGACGTCGACGGGCAACGGCTACTTCTGCACCCGCGGCGCCGCCGAGTGGGAGGACGCCGCCGGCGTCCACTATCCGGGCACCTACGTCCACGGCGGGTTCAACCGGGAGACCACCATCCTCGGGGGCCGCCCGGTACTGAACGAGGACCTGGTCAACCTGCCGAACTGGCTGGTGCTCAAGCTGCGCATCGAGGGCGGGGAAGCGATCCGGCTCGACAACGTCGAACTGATCTCCTACCAGCACTCTTACGACATCCGGCTGGCGATGGTGCAGCGGGTGCTGCGCTTCCGTGACCGCGCCGGCCGGGAGACGATGCTGCGCAGCCGCCGCTTCGTGAGCATGGCCCATAGCCACCAGGCCGGCATCGAGTGGACGTTGACACCCCAGAACTGGTCGGGTCGAGTCGAGGTGATCTCCGGCCTCGACGGCCGGGTGACCAACCAGATGGTCGCCCGCTATCGCGGGCTGGAGGGTCGCCACCTCGACCCGGTATCCCCCCGAACGTTCGGCCCGGAGACCATCGCTTTGAAGGTGCGGACCCGGCAGTCGAACATCTACGTCGCCCAGGCCGCGCGGACCCGCGTCTTCCGTGGCGGCGAGCCGGTCGCGGTGGAGCGCGGCCTTCATCAGATGCAGGACTACATCCAGCAGGTCCTCGCCTTTGACGTGGCGCAGGGCGAGGCGGTGCGCGTGGAGAAAATGGTCGCGGTGTTCACCTCGCACGACAACGCGATTACCGAGACGCTGACCGCCGCGGGCCGGGATGTGCTGCGTTGCCCGGAGTTCGCCACCGCGTTGGCGGAGCACGCCTCGGCGTGGACGGAGCTGTGGGAGGTCTGCGATGTCGAGCTGCCCCAGGAGCCGCGGGTGCAGCTGCTGCTGCGGTTCCATGTGGCGCACGTCCTGCAGGTCTGCTCGCGGCACACCGCGCGCCACGATGCGGGCGTGCCGGCCCGCGGGCTCAACGGCGAGGCCTACCGCGGGCACGTGTTCTGGGACGAGCTGTTCATCTATCCGTTCCTCAACTTCCGGCTGCCCGACGTCACCCGTGGGTTACTCCTTTACCGCTACCGCCGGCTCGACGAGGCGCAGGCCGCCGCCCGGGAGGCGGGCTACCGGGGCGCCATGTTCCCGTGGCAGAGCGGCAGCGACGGCACCGAGGAAACCCAGGTCGTGCACCTCAACCCGCTGTCGGGACAGTGGGACCCCGACCACAGCCACAACCAGCGCCACGTGAACGCCGCGATTTTCTACAACGTCTGGCAGTACTACCAGGCCACGGACGACGGGGAGTTCCTGCGCGACTACGGCGCCGAGCTGATGCTCGAGATCGCGCGCTTCTGGGCCTCGATTGCGCACTACAACCCGGAGCGCGACCGCTACGAGATCCACGGCGTGATGGGGCCCGACGAGTTCCACGAGCGCTACCCCGGCGCCGCGCAGGGTGGGCTGCGCAACAACGCCTACACCAATGTGATGGTGGCCTGGATCGCCGACACCGCCCCGCGCGTGCTCAACCTGTTGCCGGGTACCCGCCGCGCTGCGCTGCGGGCCCGTCTCGGGCTGACCGACGATGAGCTGCACACCTGGGCGCAGATGAGCCGCAAGATGTACGTGCCGTTCCACCCGGACGGCATCGTCAGCCAGTTCGAGGGCTATGTCGACCTCGAGGAGCTCGACTGGGACCGCTACCGCGCCCAGCACCCGAACATCCAGCGCCTGGACCGTATCCTCAAGGCCGA
>DATMCA010000974.1:0-2684 GCA_035559015.1 Umezawaea sp.
CGTGCGGGCTCGGGCGTCGGACACCGGAACAGGCACTGCGCGCCGTCGACCGGATGCGGGCCCTGCTCCATTAGCGTGGGGCCGCATGGACCACGTGCGCGCGTTGCCGGACCTGTTGGACGACATCGAGGAACTGGTGACGTGCGAGTCGCCGTCCGCCGACCTCGCGGCGGTCGCGGCGTCGGCCGACGTCGTGGCCCGGATCGGGGAGAAGCGCCTCGGCGTGGCCCCGGAGAGGATCGTCGTCGACGGCGTGAGCCACCTGCGGTGGAAGTTCGGCGAGGGGCCGTCGAAGGTGCTGCTGCTGTGCCACCACGACACGGTGTGGCCGCTCGGAACCCTTCTCACGCACCCGTTCTCGATCGAGGACGGGGTGCTGCGCGGGCCGGGGTGCTTCGACATGAAGGCGGGCGTGGTGATGTCGCTGCACGCCGTCGCCGGGCTGGCCGACCGGTCCGGGGTGACGCTGCTGGTGACCGGGGACGAGGAGATCGGCTCGCCGAGTTCACGGGCCCTGATCGAGGCCGAGGCGACGGGGTGCGCGGCCGCGCTGGTGATGGAGGCGTCGGCCGACGGGGGAGCGCTCAAGACCGAGCGCAAGGGCGTGTCGCTGTACCGGGTCCTGGTGCACGGGCTGGCCGCGCACGCCGGGCTGGAGCCGGAGCGCGGGATCAACGCCACCGTCGAACTCGCCCACCAGGTGCTCGCGGTGACCGGGCTCGCCGATCCGGAACTGGGCACTACGGTCACGCCGACGGCGATGTCGTCCGGCACCACGGGCAACACCGTGCCCGCCGCGGGGAGTTCGCCATCGACGTTCGCGCCCGCTTCGCCCACGAGCAGCTCCGGGTCGACGCCGCGATCCACGCCCTGCGCCCCGTGCTGCCCGGTGCTCGCCTGGAGGTCCTGGGCAGGCCGAACCGGCCACCGCTGATGGCGGAGGCTTCGTCGGCCCTGTTCGACCGGGCGGCGGCGGTCGCCACCCGGATCGGGCACCCGCCGTTGACCAGCGTCGCCGTGGGCGGCGGGTCGGACGGCAACTTCACGGCCGGCATCGGCGTCCCGACCCTCGACGGTCTCGGCGCGGTCGGCGGCGGTGCCCACGCGGACCACGAGCATGTGCTGGTGGCGGAACTCCCGGCGCGGACGACGCTGCTGGCCGAGCTGGTCGCGGACCTGCTGGAGGCCTAGCTCGTGCGGTCGATCGCGCGGGCCAGTTCCGTCAGGGCGTCCACCACGCCGGTGCGGCGCTCGGGCGGGATCTGGTCCAGCGCGTGGCGTTGCAGCGCGCGCATGCGGTTGTCGGCGGCGTGCCAGGCTGTTTCGCCGCGCGGGGTGAGGGTGACGAGGACGGTTCGGTCGTCGCCGCTGACCCGCTTGCGGGCCACGAAGCCCTTGTCCTCCAGTTGCTTGAGCGCTCGGGTCGCGGTCGGCTGGGCCACCCCCGCTCGGGTGGCCAGCCTGCCGACGGCCATCGCGCCCTGCTCGGTGAGCGGGGTGAGGAGGACCAGCTGCGACTCCGACAACTGGTCCGGGCCGGTCGAGGTGGCGGCGAGACTGCTGCGATTCCGGTGCATGAGGGCGTAGAGCCTGTTGCACGCCTTGGTGAACTCGTCGACTTCCTCGTCGGTGAGGTCGGCTGTCTCGGGCATGGGGCCAGTAAAGCACATATTCCGCTATGGTATAGCTCGCTATGGCCAGTTGAGGCTGTGTCCGACGGGTGTACCCCGGTGGGGTGACCGGAGTGGCGGTTCTCGGCCACCGCGACGAGGTGTCCGGGTAGTGCCTGCTCCACCGGTATGCTTCTCAGGATAAGCATCTGACTCGTCAACCGATGGAGTGGTCATGCCCGGTGTGCCGGTGGTGGAGTGGCGCGGATCCGGCGATTCCCGGGCACCCGTCGTGGTCCTGCTGCACGGGCGCGGGTCGCACGAGGGGGAAATCGTCGGGCTGGTCGACCACCTCCCGTCCGGGCCCGCCTACGCGGCCGTGCGCGGGCCCGTCGACCTCGGTGGCGGGTACGCGTGGTTCGAGAACAAGGGCATCGGTCGGCCGGTCGCGTCCTCGCTGGCCGCCACGATGGAGTGGTTCCGGACGTGGCTGGACGCCGTGGCGCCGGACGGGCGGCCGGTGGTGCTGATCGGTTTCAGCGGCGGCGCGGCGTTCGCGGGTGGGCTGCTGCTGGACTCGCCGTCGCGGTACGCCGGGGTCGCGGTGCTGTGCGGGACGCTGCCGTTCGACGCCGGGGTGCCGGTCGTCCCCGGCCGGTTGGAGGGTGCGTCGGTGTTCGTCGCCCAGGGCGCGCTGGACGACGTGATCCCCGCTGAGCTGCGAGATCGGACGTGGAAGTACCTGCACGGGGAGTCCGGCGCGTTGGTGGAGTCGCGGCGGGATCCGGTCGGGCACGAGCTGGCCGCGGAGGCCGTTGTTCACCTGGGAGAGTGGCTCTCGTCGAGGACACCTTGACCTTCCCCTAACAGGAAGGCCCAAGCTCGGTGGCAGTCGATCCCCACCGAGAGGACCTGAGCTGAGTGACCTGCCCGCCGTGGTGACCCGTTACCTGGAAGCCGCCGCCCCCGCCGCCCTGGCCGAGTGCTTCACGCCGGACGGCACCGTGTTCGACGAGGGCGCGACCTACGTCGGGCGCGAGGAGATCGTGTCGTGGCGGGAGAAGACGGCCAGCC
>DATMCA010000975.1:0-6849 GCA_035559015.1 Umezawaea sp.
GACCGTTCCGGTGGCGGTGAGCGTCGCGAGTTCAAGCCGCGCGACGACCGTCCGCGCTACGACAAGGCGCGCGACGACCGCGGTGGCAGCACCTACCGCAAGGACGACGCCCCGCGCAGCGGCGGCTACCAGCGCACCGACCGGCCCACCGGGTCCGGTGGGGGCAGCACCTTCAAGTCCCGCAATACCGGCACGCACCAGCGCGACAACCGCGACGGGCGTCCGGACTTCCGGCCCCGCGTGACGGGTTCCGGCAGCAGCTTCAAGCGCGACGACCGCGCCGGCGGCGGCGAGCGCCGCGAGTACAAGCCGCGCACGGAGGGCACCAGCAGCTACCCGCGTCGGGACGAGCGCGGTGGAATCTCCAGCAACGGCAACAGCCGCTACCGCAGCACGGACGACAAGCCGCGCTACGACAAGCCCCGCGACGACCGCTCCGGCGGCGACGACCGCCGGGACTTCAAGCCCCGCACCGGTTCCAGCGGCTACCAGCGCGACGACCGTCCCCGCTACGACAAGCCGCGGGACGACCGTTCCAGCGGCGGCGACCGCCGTGAGTACAAGCCCCGCGAGGACCGCGACAGCGCCCCGCGCCGGGACGACAGCGGTGGTGGTGGCTACCAGTACCGCGACAGCAAGTCCGCGGGCGGCGACCGCCGTGAGTACAAGCCCCGCACCGAAGGCGGCAGCGGCTACCAGTCCCGTGACGACCGCTCCGGCGGTGGCGAGCGCCGCGAGTACAAGCCGCGGACCGAGAGCGGCAGCGGCTACCCGCGTCGGGACGACCGTCCCAGCACGGGTGAGCGTCGTGAGTACAAGCCTCGCGAGGACCGTGCGAGCACCGGCGAGCGCCGCGAGTACAAGCCGCGCGACGACCGCGGCCCGAGCAGCTCCCAGCGCGACGACAAGCCGCGCTACGAGCGCGCGGGTGGTGAGCGCCGGGAGTCGCCGTCGCGCGAGGACCGTCCCCGCCACGAGAAGCCGCGGCACGCGAAGCCGCCTCGTGCGGACGTTCCGCGTGACGACCCCGGCAAGGACGAGAAGCGCGAGGAGCGCAGCCGTCAGCGCGCCGCCCGGTTCCAGGAGCGCACCCCCCAGTACGGGTCGGGTGAGGCGTCCGAGGCCGCCGGGTCGGTAGAGAAGCCCGTTGTCGAGGCCGACACCGAGGTCGAGACCGCTGCCGCCGTCGAGGCACCCGAGCAGGAGTCCGCTCCCGTCGCTCGGGACGCCGAAGAGGGCTACCAGCGGGCACGCGCGCCCGAGCTGCCGCCGGAGGCGGACATCTCGGCGCTCGACCCCGAGATCAAGGGCGAACTGCGCGGCCTGCCCAAGGGCCTGGCGGAGATCGTCGGCAGGCACCTGGCCGCCGCGGGCCTCCTGGTCGACACCGACCCGGTGCTCGCGCTGGAGCACGCCCGCTACGCCCGCGGCAAGGCCGCGCGCATCGGTGTCATCCGCGAGGCCGCCGGCCTCACCGCGTACCACGCGGGCGAATGGGCCGAGGCGCTGTCCGAGCTGCGCGCCGCGCGCCGCATGTCCACGGGCACCGGCCACATCGCCGTGATGGCGGACTGCGAACGCGCACTGGGCCGTCCCGAGCGGGCTCTTGAGCTAGCCCGCGAGGTGCAGGGCCAGCCGCTGTCGCCGGACGAGGCCGTCGAGCTGCGGATCGTCGCGGCGGGCGCCCGTCGTGACATGGGCCAGTTCGACGCCGCCGTGGTCGCGCTCCAGGGCGCCGACCTGGACCCGAAGCGCCGCGACCCGTGGAGCGCCCGGCTGTTCTACGCGTACGCGGACAACCTGGAAGCGGCGGGTCGCGCCGAGGAATCCGTACAGTGGTTCCTCCACGCGGCGGAAGCCGACGACGAGAACGAGACGGACGCCGCCGAGCGCGCGTTCGGGCTCGGGATCATCGAAGAAGACGAAGACGAGGAGAACTCGGAGCAGTGACCGAGACGTTGTTGGCGCGCTACGACGCCCTGCTGCTCGACCTCGACGGCACCGTGTACCGGGGCAAGGAACCGGTACCGGGTGCGGCTGACGCCGTTGCCTTCGCGCGGGCCCAGGGGGTCGGCATCAGGTTCGTGACCAACAACGCTTCGCGAGCTCCGCAGCTCGTGGTGGACCACCTCGTCGAGATCGGCTTCCACGCCGCTCTCGACGAGGTGAGCACCAGCGCTCAAGCGGCGGCGGCCATGCTGGCCGAACGCCTGCCCGCCGACTCCGCCGTGCTGGTGCTCGGCACCGAGGCGCTGGCGGACGAGGTCCGCACCGTCGGCCTCCGCCCGGTGCGCGAGGTCACCGACGAGGTCACCGCCGTCGTGCAGGGCCTCTCCCAGGACATGGGCTGGCGTGAACTCGCCGAAGCCTGCGTGGCCATCCGCCGCGGCGCCCTGTGGGTCGCCTGCAACGCGGACGTCACCCTCCCCACGGAACGCGGCCTGCTGCCCGGCTGCGGCGCGCTCGTCGCCGCCCTGAAGGCCGCCACCGACCGCGAACCGCTCATTGCGGGCAAACCCGCGACCCCGCTGCTGGAACAGGCGGCCAAGTCGCTGGGCGCGGAACGCCCGCTCGTCGTCGGCGACCGCCTGGACACCGACATCGCGGGTGCCGTCAACGCGGGCATGGACTCCCTGCTCGTGCTCACCGGCGTCTCCACCGAAGCCGAAGCACAAGCCCTCCCCGCCGACCGCAGGCCCACCTACATCGCCGCCGACCTCTCGGTGCTGCTCGGCTAGGTGCGTGTTGACCAGCCCGCCGGAGGGTGGGTACTGGTGCGTGAGGGTGGGAACGCGGCCGGCTGGTGGTTGGCTGCCGAGGCTCCGTCGGTGTCCTGACCGCGACCTGCGGTGTCCTGACCGCGACCTGGAAGCGGCTCGTCGTAGTAGCCGCTGCCCTGTCCACTGTCGGGGTCCGCAGGGCGCTTGGGACACGGGGCCGCCGTTGGTTGGTGCCGCAATCCACGCCGACCCGAGGTCCCGCCCGCTCCGCCATCATCGGACCACGTGTCCCGCCCGTTCTCGACCTCCGTGGTCGGTGCTGGTAGCCGCTCGCCCCTCGGAAACCGAGGCCCCCCCAAGGCATCGCCCGCTTTCAGCTCGCGGACGGTGCCTTTCGGCGTTTCCGCCTGCGGGTCGGCCCGTCCGCAACGAAGGGTCCCCCTGGCGTGTGGGCCCCCGAAATTGAAGCTACGGCAGGGGTCCGACAGTTTTGGGGGCTGTTCGGTGTTCTGGTGACACGTTCGGGTGAAGGCTGTGGGTTTGCTGGGGGGTTTCGGTTGTCCGGCTGGGACTTCGGGGTCTGTCCACGTGGTTCGGTCGTGGTTCCCAGCGGACGTCCAGGAAACGTTCAGGGGAGCGCGATTTGGCGCGAATACGTTGCGTCCCATGGGAAACGGGAAGGTGCGGGGTGGGCTGCTCGGGGGTTTGACCGGGGGTGTGGCGGTCGTCGTCATGGGGGCGGTGGCGGCGGTCGGGGTGGCGTTGCTGGACTTCGGGTCGGTGTTCGGGAACGCGGTCGCGGTGGTGGCGTCGGCCGTGGGGGCGCCGTTGTCGGTGGTGCCGGACCTGCCGCAGGCGGCGTCGGTCGACGTTCGGCTCCGGGTGGTGGCGACGGGGGTCACGGTGGTCGGGGCGTTGGTCTTCTCGTTGGGGTTCCGGCGGAAGCCCGGTGTCGAGGTGTTGGTCGGTGCGGTGGTGGTGTTCGCCGGGCTGCTCGGGGCCCTGACGGCGGTGGCCGGTGGTGTCTTGTCCGCCGAGCCGCTGTTCGTGGTCGTGCTCGCGTCGGGTGGTGTTGTCGCGGTGTGGGCGCTCTGCCGGGTACCGGCCGTGCTCCGGCCCGCGCTCTCGGCCACCGTGCTGGTGCTGGGGGTCGCGCTGCTGATCACCACGGCGGGTGGTGCGGTGGCCGCCCAGCCGCAGGGCGGTCGGTTCGTCGGCGCGGTGCTGTTGTTGGCGCCCAGCGCGTTGTTCGCCGCGATCACGACGGGGCTCGGGGTGCCCTGGGCGGTCGACCTGGACCCGCGGGTCGCCGGGATGTTCGGCGGGGTGCTGCCCGAACTGCCCTCGGTCGACCTGCCGACCTGGCCGTTCACCCTGCTGTCCGTCGTGCTGCTGCTGGTGTGCGGAACGCTCGCCGCCGCGCGAACGCCCGTCACCGACCCGACGGACCTGGTGCTGCGCACCGCGGCCTCGCTGGCGCTGGTCTTCGGGGCCGCCTCGGCGGTGATGGTCCTGCTGGCCTCGGCGAGCGCGGACCTGCGGGTGGCGGCGCGGGGGTTCGTCTTCCTCCAGACCAGCGCCGGTGTTCGCGGGTCGCTGTGGACGGCCGTGCCGATGGGACTGGTCGCGGGAGCGGTGGCGGGTGCCGTCGGCGCGCTGTCGCTGGTCGTCGTTCGCCGCGTGGACGGTACGTACGCTGGTCGGACCGCTGAGGGGAGAGCCGTTGATGGCGTCCAGGGAACACGTCGGGCAACGGGCGACCCGGCTGCTGGTGGTCGAGGACGACCCGACGCTGCGGGAGCTGCTCGCGGCGAGCCTGCGGTTCGCGGGGTTCGAGGTCGGGACCGCGGTCGACGGTGAAGCGGCGCTGGAGCTGGCCGAACGGGAACCGCCGGGGCTGGTGGTGCTGGACGTGATGCTGCCCGACATCGGTGGTTTCCAAGTGCTGCAACGGTTGCGCCGCGCGCACGGCGAGGACCTGCCGGTGGTCTTCCTGACCGCCCGCGACAGCCCGGACGACAAGGTCGACGGGCTGTCGGCCGGTGGCGACGACTACGTGACCAAGCCGTTCCGCCTGGAGGAGCTGATCGCCCGCATCCACGCCGTCCTGCGGCGGTCCGGCCGGTCGTCCGGACGCGCCGCGGGGTCCCCGCTCGTCGTGGACGACCTGGAACTGGACCCGAACGCCCACCTGGTGACCCGCGGCGGTGAACGGGTGGAGCTGTCGCAGACGGAGTTCAAGCTGCTGCGCTACCTGATGGAGCACGCCGACCAGACCGTGGCGAAGTCGCGGATCGTGCGGGACGTGTGGAACTACGACTTCGGCGGCGACCCGAGCATCGTCGAGTCCTACGTGAGCTACCTGCGGAGGAAGGTCGACCGCGGCGACCGGAAGCTGATCCACACCGTGCGCGGTGTCGGGTACGTCCTGCGGACACCGCGCACGTGAGCGTCGTCGGCCGCGTGCCCCTCAGCGCCCGGCTGCTGGTGATCACGCTGGTGCTGTCGGCGATCGGGCTGGTCGTCGCCGGTGTGCTGGTGCTGGCGTCGCTGCGCGCGCCGCTGGTCAAGCGCGTGGACAACCAGCTGGCCGTGGCGACCGAGCTGGTGTCCCGGTTCGCCCCCGAGGCCGTGGGGATGCTGCGGTCGGACGCCGACACGGGGATCAACAGCGCCCTGGACATGGTGACCGACGTGCACGTCGTGTACTCGTTCGCGGACGGGAGGCCGGACGAGGCCATCCGGATCGGATCGCCCGGCGACCCGGTGACGGTCTTCGACCCCGACGACTGGCGGGTCCGCGTGGTGCCCGCGCGGTATCCGGGGGGCGACGGCGTCACGCTCACCGTCGCCGCGTCCCTGAAGGACGTGGACGCCGTCGTCGACCGCGTGCGGCTGAACTGCTACCTGATCGGCTCGGTGCTGCTGGCGGTCCTCACGGCGCTGGGGTTCTTCGCGCTGCGCGCGGGGTTGCGCCCGTTGCGGCTGATCGAGGCGACCTCGGCGGCCATCGCGGCGGGCGAGGTCGGCCGTCGGGTGCCCGAGGTGGCGGCGCCCAGCACGGAGGTCGGCAGCCTGGCCGTCACGATCAACGGCATGCTCGACCGGATCGACGAGGCCGCGGCGGCACGGGCCGAGTCGGAGGCCCGGACCCGGCGGTTCGTCGCCGACGCCAGCCACGAGCTGCGCACCCCGCTGGCCGGGATCAGCGGGTCCACCGAGCTGTACCGCATGGGGGCCCTGCCGGAACGCGCGGACGTGGACCGCACGATGGACCGCATCGAACGCGAGTCGCGGCGGTTGGAGCGCCTGGTGGACGACCTGCTGCTGCTGGCCCGGTTCGACGAGGCCGCGCCGCCGCCGCGCCTGGAGCCGATGGACCTGCGGGCGGTCGCGGTGGACGCCCTGCACGACCTGCGAGCCCTGGACCCGACCCGCCCGGTGGCGCTCACCGGTCCGGGAGGTGGCCCGGTCGGTCCGGCACCGGTGCTGGGGGACGAGGCCCGGCTGCGGCAGGTGGTCACGAACCTGATCGGCAACGCCGTCCACCACACCCCGGCCGGGACGGCGGTGCGGGTCGGCGTGGGAACGGTGGACGGCTGGGGCGTGATCGAGGTGGCGGACGACGGTCCGGGGCTGACCGAGGAACAGGTAGGCAGGGTCTTCGAGCGGTTCTACCGGACCGACGGGTCCCGCAGCCGGGTGGACGGCGGCGGCGCCGGACTCGGCCTGGCCATCGCCCGGACCCTGGTGGTGGCGCAGGGCGGACGGCTGACGGCGACCAGCGGACCGGGAGCGATCTTCACCCTGGCCCTGCCCGGAGCCGCACCACAGGACTAGCGACCCACCACAGCGGACCTCGCTACGGATCGGCGGTGGAGATCCACGCGCGGACCGGGGTGACACGGACCCGAAACCGCCGGGACCTGTCCTGTCCACGTCGGGTCCGGACGGAACCCGAGGTAGACAGAACGAGCCGCGTCCGCGCCGGAGCGCACGGCCGCGGGCACACCTCCCGTCCACACCCGGGTCGGGTTCGGACGGGACCTGCGGTCGCCACCAGGAGCCGCGTCGGCACCGGAGCACGCGGGCGCCGGAACACCCCGCGCCCACACCAGGGTCGCGCTCG
>DATMCA010000976.1:0-2211 GCA_035559015.1 Umezawaea sp.
TGCGTGATGATCGCGATGACGATGATCGCCATTGACACAGCCAGCATCGCGACGACCGCGAACAGGCTGCCGAGACCACTGGTCGTTCGGTCAGGGGGCGGCCGCTCGGCGCCGGGCAGGTAACCGTGCAGCGCGACGGCAGCCACGATCAAGAGCGCGATCACCGCGACGACGCGCGACCGATGGGTCATAACCCATCCTGATCGCGGTCAGATCAAGGTCGCAACGGTATGGCTAGATCTGCCAGTCCTGGCCGCCGTCGTTCTGGTTGTAGGTGCCGAGCGAGTTCTTGATGACGACCGGGTCGCCACTGCCGAAGTTGTCGTAGAACCACTGCGCGTTGGCCGGGCTGAGGTTGATACAGCCGTGGCTGACGTTGCGCTTGCCCTGGTCACCGACCGACCACGGAGCGCTGTGGACGAACGCGCCGCTGTTGTCGATCCGGACGGCGTTCTGGACCGTCAGCTTGTAGCCCTCCGGCGAGGTGTTGGGCACCCCGTAGGTGGCCGAGTCCATGACGATGCTGGGGAACTTCTCCAGCACGTAATACGTGCCGTTCTTGGTCTCGTGCTTGCCGTCGGGCTTGCCCATCGACACCGGGAACGTCTTTTCGACCTTCCCGTTGCGTGTGACCGTCATCTGGTGCGTCTTGTCATCGATGGTGGCCACCAGCGATTCGCCGGTGCGGAAGCTCGACTTGGCGCCGCTGGCGTCGATGTTCACCGTCGTGTTGGCGGGCCACAGGTCGAGCGGACGCCAGCGCACCTGGGTGTCGCTCATCCAGTAGAACTTGCCGGGCACGGCCGGGGTCGACGAGATGTGGATGGCCTGCTCGGCCATCGGACGGTTGGCGATCGGGCGCTGGAAGTTGATGATGATCGGCTTGCCCACACCGACCATGGAGCCGTTGACCGGGTTGAAGGACGGGGGGACGAACACCGGCTCGCCGGTGAACGGCGTCGGGTTCTGGCCGGCCGGGGTGCCCTCGGGAATGGTCGTGGGTTGCGTAACGGCCTGCGGCGCCAACGGGTTGGCCGGTGGCGGTGGCGCGAACGGATCCGCCGGTGGCGGCACGGCCAGCGGATCAGCTGGCGGCGGAATGTCCGCAGGGCCAGGTGCGGGCGGCGGTACAGGCTCTTGCGCGGCGGCCGGGTCGATTGGAGCCACCGGACCCGGCATCGGGTCTGGGACAGCTGGGTCCACTTCGGGATCTGCCAATGCTGACGGGTTACCGAACGCCAGGCCACCGATCACTCCGACCGCGAGGGTCGCGGTGAGCAGCTTCCGCATCTTCCGCGGCATGCAAACACCTCCACTCAAGCTTGGTCCTAAGTCTCGCACAGCGCGGGATCCGGCTAACCCAGTTGAGGGCCTCGCGACTCCGGACACGTGTCCAGCTACGCACGCTGAGCTGCGGTGTTCATCGTCAGCGGGTGTCGAACGTTACTTCCTGCTGGTTACCTGAAGGAACGATGAGCAGGCTTCCGATGGCGGCGACGCAGGCCAGCGCAAGCACCACCAGGGCCGTCGACGCGGCGATCATCGCCGAGATTCCCGCCTGCTCGTAGAGCAATCCGCCCGACAGCGAACCGGCCATGATGCCGACCTGGAACGCCGTGACGTAGAGGCCGGAGGCCCCGTCGGGGTCGTCGGGAGCGGTGCGCATCGCGGCGGCCTGCAGCATCGGCGGCAGCGCCGTCGACGCCGCTCCCCACAGCACGATGGCCGCGGTGCCGACCACGATGGCCGCTGCGCCGGGACGACCGGTTGTCAACGTGGTCAGCATCGCGAAGGCGACCGCCAGCGCCGCGAGGCAGCCGGCGACCGCCGCCTTCGGGTAGCGATCCAGCGGCCTGGCCATGGCCGCCATCCCCAGCAGGCCCGCGATGCCGAAGCCGGCCAACAGCCAGGCCAGCTGCGGTCCGTGCACGCCGACGACGTCGCGGATGATCACCACGATGAACGTGTAGGAGATGAAGTGGCCGGTGACCCCGATGAGGGTCAACACACTCATGATCACCAGCCTGCTGTTGCGATGGTGCGACTCGTGGCCGCGGACGGTGTCTATCTCTTCCGCCGACAGCACCATGGCCGGCAGCGTCACCCATGCCGCGATCGTCACGGCCGTCGCCGCGACGGTGACGACCACGACGGCCGGCCGCCACCCCCACACTGCGCTCATCGCGGCGGTCAGCGGGTTGCCGGCCACGA
>DATMCA010000977.1:0-10672 GCA_035559015.1 Umezawaea sp.
GCCTGGCACGACGCCGCTGCGACGTGCTCTACGCGATGCTGCGCAACCGCACCCACTACCGGCACCCCGCCGAGGCCGTTCCCGCCTTCGTTGCAGCTTGACAACCAACATAGGGACACCCCCCGGACGGCAGGTGGCTCCCACAACGGGACAGGGGACACCCCACCCACCACTCAGCCAGCCTGCGGGTGGCTCCTGCAACGGCACAGGAGACACGGCCGCCCTTCAAGCGGCCCAACCAAACTCGGGCGACACCCAGACTTCCCCCGCCACCCCGATCCCAAGCGCCTTCGTGGTTTCCCTGGTTTGTCAAGGCATCTTTCCCGCCTTGACAAACCAGGGAAACCATCGAAACACTCGCGCCACGGGGTGACGCCCCCACCAAACATCACCAGCCGCCCAGCACGCCCCTCAGACCCCCCACCAAGATCCCCCTCAAGCCACCGTCCTCAACGGCACCACCAGATACGTCAACTCCACCCCGTCATCCCCAGCAGGCGACGTCAACACCGTCGACCTCAACCCGTCCTGGATTCTCAACGAGATCCGCTTCCCCGTGAACGCCTTCAACGCATCCGTCAGGTACCTCGCCTGGAACGTCTTCGTCAGCCGGTTGCCGTCCACCGTCGCCTTGACGAACTCCTCCGACTCCCCGTTCTGCGGGTCGCTCCCCTTCACCCGCAGCTCGCTGTCCTCCACCTGGATCGTCACCGACCCGTGCGGACCCGAGTACGGCGTGGCTCGGCGAACCGCTCCCGCCAACGCGTCCGCGTCCACCAGGACCGTGCTGTCGATGACCGCCTCCAGGAGTTTCCGTGCTCGATCGTCGGGAAAGGGCGCGGCCAGCAGCGCCGTGCTGACCGACCCACCGGGCCAGGAGAGGCCCAACCGGTCGAGATCCGCTCGAAGCGACACCTGATCGCCGGGAGCGGGCTGCCGAACCACGTCGGCCAGCAGTGACGCCGGAGCCAGCACGTCCAACGACCCGCTCGACTCCCAGGGCAACGTCGCGAACGCCATCCGGTACCGATCGGTCGCCAACAACTCCAACCGATCGCCCACCGCGTGCACCCGGATCCCGGTGAACACCGGGAGCGCGTCATCACGGGACGCCGCCCCGGCCACCGGCAGGACGGCGGCGGCCAAGGAAGCCGCCGACACCGACCCGGCCAAGGCGGGCAGGGCCGGAACACCCGGATGCCGCCCGACGTCCAGCAGCGGCAGCGCGAACCGCGCGTTCGACGTGCGCACGGCCAGCCGCGACCCCTCCACCACCAGCCGGACCTGCGCCGAGTCGAGCGTGCGGAGGGTGTCCGCCAACGGTCTGGCGGGCACCAGCACCGTGCCCTCGGTGTGCACGGTCGCGGCCCGCACCAGGCGGACCGCGCGTTCCCGGTCGCTGCCCGCCAGCTCGACCTCACCCGCCCCGGTGGTGCGCAGCACCAACCCCGCCAGCACCGGGTCGTGCACCCTCGTCGGGAGGAGCCGGGCCACCTCGGCGGCGGCTCCGGCGAGGTCTGCTGTCGTGGCGGTGAGGTCCATGGGGTGAAGCTAGCGAGGGGGTCCGACAATTCTTTGTCGTGCGAGGTCAGGGGCCGTCCGACTAGCGTGTGGCAGGTGAAGAGCGAACCGGTGCCGATGCCTACCCTGCGAGGCCGCGTCCTTGGGGGGAAGCTCCGCGACCTGCGGGAAGCGACCGGCTTCACCGTCGAGGCCGTGGCGAAGCGGCTGGACATCGTGGAAGCGCGCGTCCAACGCCTGGAGGACGGCGTCACCCCCGTGTGGATGCCCGACCTGCACGCCTACTTCCACGCGCTGCGCATCGAGCGCAGGCTGCGGGACGTGCTGATCGGCGAAGCCGTGCGGGCCCGCGACCTGTACACGGAGTGCGAGTGGGGGCCGGAGGCCGAGTCCGTGCTGACCCTGCTCGGGCAGACCGCGGAACGGGTGGACGTGCTCAGCCCGCACGCGGTGCCGACGGTGCACGTGAAGGACCCGAGCAGGTGCACGGTCTTCACCAGCGAGGGCGCGATGCCGAGCGACCAGCCGGGCATCACGGTCCGCCGCATCCCGTTCGCGAAGGGCGCCTACCCTGGGATCGGCCACCCGTGCACGCTGTTCCACATGGCCAAGGGGCCGTCGGTGGTCTACCTCGAACACGTGCACGCGGCCACCTTCATCGAGGAACCCGACGAGGTGCGGGCCGCGCGCAGCGTGTTCGAGCGGTTGGACGTCTTCCTCACCTGACGCCTTCCGGCGGCGAGGTCTAGCGGGCGGCGAGGTCCATCTCGACGCGCGTCTCGGCCGGGATGCCCGCCGCGACCGTGCCGCGGAGCAGCCACACCGCCGTCGCCACGAGCAGGCCCGCGCCACCGGCCGCGAGGAACGCGACCGGCGTGCCGACGTGCTCTACGAGGTAGCCGCTGATCGACTGGCCGATGGCCAGGCCGACGGTGACGGCGGTGATGACCCAGCCGAACGCCTCGGTGGCCGTGCCCTTCGGCGCGACCTGCTCGATCGCGGCCGAGTGGGTGGTGGCCTGCGGCGTGACCAGGGTGCCGACCAGCAGCATCGTGATGCCCAGCCAGATCAGCGTCGTCGGGATGGCCAGCAGCAGCGACAGCGCGCCGAACCCGCCGAGCAGCGCGGGCAGCCGCAGGTGCATCGACTTGGGGAACGGCCTCATCGCGTACAGCACGCCGAACACGACGGAGCTGATCGACCACGCGCTCAGCAGCAGGCCACCCATGCTGATGTGGCCCGCGTTCGCCGCGGCGGCGGGCACCGCCACCTCGATGAACCCGATCGTGACGCCGAAGCCGAGCGCGGCGAGCGCGACCGTGCGCATGCCGGGGCTGGCCAGCGCGCCGAGCAGCTTGCGGTTCTCGACGACGGCCGGGCGCACGGCGCGGACGGTGGGGTTGAGGGCGAACGAGGTGGCGCCGATGACCATGCAGACGACGCCGATGACGACGCCGGTGCCCGCCCACGGGGCCGCGACCAGCAGCCCGGACAGGCCGGGGCCGAGGATGAAGAAGACCTCCATGCTGATCGCCTCGTAGGCGTAGCCGGCGAGGCGGGTCGAGCCCGCCGGGACCATGCGGGCCCACAGGGCGCGGGACGCGGAGCCGACCATCGGTTCGTTGAACCCGACGAGGAACGCCAGCGGCAGCATCACCGAGACCGGCGCCTTCGACTCGACGGAGATGATCGCCGCGGTCGCGAACACCATCAGCAGCCCGGTCGTGACGAGCAGCGGCCTGGTCGGGCCGAGCCGGTCCATCAGCCTGCCCTGCACGACCGCGCCGACCGCGACACCGACCAGCGAACCCGCCGACACCAGCCCGGCGATCGCGAACGAGCCCGTCGAGCGCTGCACGTAGAGCAGCATCGACAGGCCGACCATCGCGATCGGGAGGCGGGCGAGCAGGGACGCGACCACGGGGCCGCGCATTCCGGGGGTGGTCAGGGCAGCGCGGTAGTCGGCGAGACGGGCAGAGTGGGACATGCGTACCAGTGTGCCTCACAGTGGTACGCCCGTACCAGTCATTTCCCGGTGCGGTTCATCACCGGTTCGCCCGCCCGTTGCGATTCGGTCACGACAATGCGATGTCCGGGTGAAAGTTGGCAACGAAAGAGCTGAACAGGACGTCTTACAGGGTGACAGGGCTTGAAGTGCCGGGGAGTCGCCGTGCGATCGTGTGCACGGAGGGTCGCCGCACGGGCGCCCGCCCGTCCGCGAAGATCAACGCAGAGGTTTCGGCGGCGATCGGACCGGGTAACCAGAACTCCTGCCGGCGACGAGGGTCGGGGCCTGAACGCCGGAGTTGGAGAAGGCGCGGTTCGTCGGGGGATGGACTGCGCAGAGCAAAGGGACCGGTGCGCCGCGTCGGGGGCGGCGCCCGGTCCCTTTGTGCTCTCGGAAACTAGCGAGCCCGGCGAGCCAGCCGCTCGGGGTCGAGGATCAGCACGCTCTTGCCCTCCAGCCGCAACCAGCCGCGGTGGGCGAAGTCGGCGAGCGCCTTGTTCACGGTCTCCCGCGAGGCGCCGACGAACTGCGCGATCTCCTCCTGCGTCAGGTCGTGGGTGACCCGGAGCAGGCCTGCTTCTTGGCTGCCGAACCGCTGGGCGAGCTGGAGCAGCGCCTTCGCGACTCGGCCCGGTACGTCGGTGAAGATCAGGTCGGCCAGCATGGAGTTCGTCCGGCGCAGCCTGCGGGCCAGGGCCCTCAGCAACTGCTCGGCGATCTCCGGCCGGTTCGTGATCCACGTCCGCAGAGCGGGTCGGTCCATGCTCACCGCGCGGACCTCGGTCACCGTGGTGGCCGTCGACGTGCGCGGCCCGGGGTCGAAGATCGACAGTTCGCCGAACATGTCCGAGGGTCCGAAGATCCCCAGCAGGTTCTCGCGACCGTCCGGGGACTTCCGGCCGATCTTCACCTTGCCCGACTGGATGATGTACAGCCGGTCGCCCGGCTCACCTTCCGCGAAGATCACGTGGCCACGCGGGAATTCAACGGACTCCAGCGTCTGCGCCAGTGCCTCCGCTGCAGCCGGTTCAACCCCCTGGAAGATGCCCGCGCGGGCCAGGGTCTCGTCCACCTCGTCCCTCCTGTCGAGACGCGACGGCATGGTCGTGCGCCTTCCGCCTTTTGGCGGAGCCTGCGCCGTGCCGTCGATCACTGAGTGCAGTCTAAGGGTTGTGCGGTGGATCGCCTTCCGGCTCGCCGTCCCAAGTGGAGACAGGCTGATCTCCGCCAACCCCAGACAGCCCGGTAAGGCCCACGAAGGGTGCTTCGTGGGCCTTCAGGTCTGCTTCGGACCTGCTAGCGGCGGGTACGCCGCTGACGCAGGTTCCTGGCACGACCGCCCAACCGGCGGAGCCGGAACAGCTCCAGCGCCCGGCCGATGCCGTGCCCGTAGAGCGCCCTGACCTCGTCGGGACGCGCCTGCTCCAAGAACTCCTCGACCTCGTCCTCCTGCACGGCAACGTGCCGCAGACGAGCTTCGACGCGCTCCATGAAGAGCGCGAAGAACATGATGATGATCGGAACGGCGATGACGAACCAGGCAGTCATGATGGCTCCGATCCTTGCGCATCGTGTTTCGGGTCGCTCAAGAGGGGGTCCCTCCAGCGTGTCGAGCCTCTGACGTATGAGGACGCTTACGCCCGTACATTGGTTCCGTGCCCACCGCGAAGTTTCGCCAAACGCCTGCGGCCAAGACGGAGACCAAGTTAGGTCGCGTTCGTCGGGCCCGCCGCATGGTCCGCTTGCTCGAACTAGGCTATCCGGACGCCCACTGCGAGCTCGACTTCACCACGCCGCTGGAGCTCCTCGTCGCGGTCGTGCTGTCCGCGCAGAGCACCGACAAGGGCGTCAACCTCGCCACGCCCGCGCTGTTCAAGCGCTACCGGACGGCCAAGGACTACGCGTCCGCCGACCGGGCTGAGCTGGAGGAACTGATCCGCTCGACCGGTTTCTACCGGAACAAGGCGACCGCCCTGCTGGGCCTGGGCGCCGCTCTGGTGGAGAGGTTCGACGGCGAGGTCCCCGGCAAGCTGGAGCAGCTCGTCACGCTCCCCGGCGTCGGCCGCAAGACCGCGAACGTGGTGCTCGGCGACGCCTTCGGTGTGCCGGGGATCACCGTCGACACGCACGTGGGCCGCCTGGTCCGCCGCTGGGGCTGGACGACCGAGGAGGACCCGGTCAAGGTCGAGCACGCGCTCGGGGCGATGTTCGAGCGCAAGGACTGGACGATCCTGTCCCACCGGACGATCTTCCACGGCCGGCGCGTCTGCCATGCCAAGAAGGCCGCGTGCGGCGCGTGCTTCCTGGCACCCCAGTGCCCGTCGTACGGCATCGGCGAGGTCGACCCCGACAAGGCCGCGAAGCTGGTCAAGGGCGATGAGGCCCCGCACGTGATCGAGCTGGCCGAGCGCGTCCGGGCCGGTGAGAAGCTCGGGTGAGGACGGCGACGCGGTGGGCGCTGGTGGCGCTGGTGCTGGTGGTGGCGGGCGCGGTCGCGCTCTGGCCGCGCTCCGGCGACCAGCCGTCCGGCGAGCCCGCCGCGGCCGCGAGGCCCGCACCGGACCTCGGGGTGGCCCGCAACCTCGCCGCGCTGCGCCCGTGCCCGCGTGGAGGTGATGACGGTCCGCAACCACTCCGGGGGATCACCGCGACCTGTCTGGGTGACGGCGCGTCCACTGACGTGGCCACGACCGTCGCGGGCGGTCCGGCGCTCATCAACTTCTGGGCCACCTGGTGCCAGCCGTGCCAGGAGGAGCTCAGGGTGCTGGACGAGTACGCCCAGCAGACCGGAGCCGTGCCCGTGGTCGCCGTGCAGGTGCAGAGCGGCGAAGCCGACGGGCTGGAGCTGCTGACCAAGCTCGGCGTCCACCTGCCGTCGCTGCACGACGAGCCGGACGCGCTCCGCAAGGCGCTGAAGGCGCCGCCCACCCTCCCCGCCAGCTTCGTCGTCCAAGCGAATGGTTCAGTGATCCAAGTTACATCTCCGCTCGTCTTCTCCTCGCCCGACCAGGTCCGGGAGGCCGTTCGATGACGCTCCTGACCGACCCGAACGACGTGCCGGAGTGGATGGCCACGCTCGTGAAGGCCTCCACCCAGATCGATGCCAAGGCGTTCTCCCGGATGACCGCCCCCGCCTCCGAAACGGCTCGCGCGGCAGCCGTGCTGATGCTGTTCGGTGAAGGCGCCGACGGCCCTGACGTGCTGCTGCTGCGTCGCGCGGACACGCTGGGGTCGCACCCGGGGCAGGTCGCGTTCCCCGGCGGAGCGGCCGACCCGACCGACGACGGACCGGTCGACACGGCGCTGCGCGAGGCCCGCGAGGAGACCGGCGTCCTCCGCGAAGGGGTGCGCCCGGTGCTCGTCCTGCCGGACCTGTTCGTGCCCGTGTCCGGCTTCATCGTGAGCCCCGTGCTCGCACATTGGCATGAACCATGTCCGGTGGAGCCCGTAGACCCTGCTGAGACCGCAGCGGTGGCACGGGTGCCGATCGCCCACCTCGCGGACCCGGCCAACCGGTTCCTCGTGAGCCACCCCTCGGGCTACGTGGGGCCCGCCTTCTCCGCACCTGGCATGTTGGTGTGGGGTTTCACGGCTGGACTGCTCAACGGCCTCATCGCACTCGGCGGGTGGGAACGCCCGTGGGACGGGACCGACGTTCGAGACCTTGATCTAGCGCTGCGCGCTACGTAGAAGCTTGCCGGAGGTTGTGGGCGTGAATTGGGTCGACCTGCTGGTGCTGGCGCTCGCCGTGTTCGCGGCGGTGTCCGGCGCCCGGCAGGGCATGGTCATCGCCCTGCCCGCGTTCATCGGTGTCCTGGTCGGCCTCGTGCTGGGCACCCAGCTCGCGCCCCTGGTGGTCTCGCAGTTCGACAACGTCGTGACCAAGGTGGTCTTCGCGGTCGGCATCGTGATCCTGCTGGTCGCGCTCGGCGAGACGCTGGGCGTCTACATCGGCCGGATGGTGAAGCCGCACGTCAACTCGACGCCGCTGCGGGGCCTGGACAACGCGCTCGGCGCGATCGTCCAGGGCCTCGTGGTGTTCGTCGTGGCGTGGATGATCGCGCTGCCGCTGACCTCGGTGGCCGGTCTGCCGTCGCTGGCGAAGGCCCTCAACCAGTCCGTGCTGCTCAAGACGGTCGACGACACGATGCCGCAGGCCGCCCGCCAGCTCTCGGACGACCTCCAGAAGCTGTTCGACGTGTCCGGCTTCCCGGCCGCGATGGACCCGTTCAACCGCACCCCGCTCAAGGACGTCGGCCCGCCGAACCCCGAGCTGGCGGCGAACCCGATCGTGCAGAAGCTCCGGCCGAGCGTGCTCAAGGTCCGCGGTCGCGCCCCGTCGTGCTCGCGGGCACTGGAGGGCACCGGGTTCGTCGTCGCGCCCGAGCGGGTCATGACGAACGCGCACGTCGTCGCGGGCACCAGCGAGGTGACCGTCGAGGTCGGCCGCGGCCAGTTCGACGCGACCGTCGTGCTCTACGACGCCCAGACGGACATCGCGATCCTCGCCGTGCCGGACCTGGAGGCCACGCCGCTCCAGTTCGTCACCGAGGAGATCCCGCAGGGCACGGACGGCATCGTGCTGGGCTACCCGCTCGACGGCCCGTACACGGCGTCGGAGGCACGGGTGCGCGAACGCATCCCGATGCTGCGCGGCCCGGACATCTACGACGCGCAGACCGTGACCCGCGACGTCTACACCGTGCGGGCGAAGGTCCGCAGCGGCAACTCCGGCGGTCCGCTGGTGGACCCGCAGGGGCGGGTTATGGGTGTCGTGTTCGGCGCGGCCGTGGACGACCAGGAGACCGGCTTCGTGCTCACCGCGCAGGAGGTGCAGGCCGAGGTGCAGAAGGCGTCGCAGCTGGTCCGCAAGGAGTCGACCCAGAGCTGTGCCAGCTAGGTCCGGCCGATGAACTCCGCCAGGACCCGGCTCGTCGTGTGCGGGGCTTCCTGGTGGGGGAAGTGGCCGATCTCCGGTAAGCAGCGGAACTTGGAGTTCGGGCCGAGCCAGTAGGACGAGTGGCGGGCGGTGGCCTCGAGCATGACCGGGTCCATCGCGCCGTGCAGTTGCAGCACGGGCACGTCGAGCCTGCGGTCGATGGTCTCGATGAACCGCCTGCCGTCGCTGCGGACCTGCGAGCGCAGCGCCCACCGGTAGTACTCCAGCGCGCTGTGGGCAACGCCCGGCACCATCATCGCCTCGCGGTTGCGGCGGACGACCTCGTCGAACTCGGGCGCGACCGTCCACTTGGGACCGGACCACGTCCGCAGCAGCCTGCCGACGTTGGCCGCCCGGTCACCGGTCAGCCAGCGCTCCGGGTAGATCGGCGCCTGGAAGCGGAACACGTGGCCGCTGGCCCGGCCCTGGCCGCGCGGGTCCTTGCGGATGGCCCGGCGCAGCGCGAGCGGGTGCGGCGCGGAGATCGCCGACACCGAGCGCACGAGCCGTGGGTGCATCGCCCCGACGGTCCACGCCAGCAGCCCGCCCCACGCGTGGCCGACGAGGTGGGCGCGGCGCTCGCCGAGCGCCTTGATCAGCCCCGCCACGTCACCGGCGAGCGTCCAGCCGTCGTAGCCGCGGGGCGGCTTGTCCGAGTCGCCGTAGCCGCGCAGGTCGACGGCCACCGCGCGGTAGCCCGCCTCGGCGAGCGAGGTCAACTGGTGCCGCCACGACCACCAGAACTCCGGGAACCCGTGCAGCAGCAGGACCAGCGGCCCGTCACCCATTTCGGCGACGTGCAGCCGGATGCCGTTGGCGGAGACGTCGCGGTGGGTCCACGGACCGCTGATCCGCACCGTGGACGGATCAGGTGGCAGGCGCACTGCGCGCGCCTAGTTGGTTTCGCCGCGGTGTCGCAACGTGTCGACGATGTCCTTGGCCGATTCGATGGTGCGCTCCGGCTTCCGCAGCTTCTTGAGCTTGCGGACGCCCAGCAGCACGAACAGCCCGGTGACGAGCAGCATGGCCACGAACACCGTCAGGAACGACAGCGACAAGGGCCAGCCGAAGATGTCGTAGAGGGCGTAGCCGATGGTCAGGAACAGGAAGAAGAGGCTGAACAGCAGCACCGTCAACGCGACGATGAAGTAGACGCTGCCCGTGATCCCCTTCTTGACCTCCTTGACGACCTCGGACTTCGCCAGTTCGACCTCGGCCCTGACCAGGGTGGACAGGTGCCCCGTCGCATCGCGCACGAGGCCGCCGAGCGACGTCTCCTCCGCGATCTTCGCCGGGTTCTCCGCCGTCAGCGGGATCGACGGGACGGGCGGCAGGCCGTCGCTTCCACGGCTGCCGTTGGTGTTCTCCCTCGCGCTGGTCACCGGGTCATCGTGCCATGCACGCCGGCGCGCAGCCGTTCGGCTGGCGGATCACGTGACTTCGTTGTCGCGTTGGTGCACACGACTGCGCCGAACGAGCAGGACCGCGGCGAGCAGGGAGGCCGTCAGAGAGGCCAGCAGGACGGCCGCCTTCGCCTGCTCGGCCGCTGGTCCGTCCAGTGCGAGGTCGGCGATCAGCAGGCTGACGGTGAACCCGACACCGCCCAGCATCCCGACGGCGACGATGTCCCGCGGCCCCGCGCCGCTCGGCCACACCGCGGCCCCGAGCCACACCGCGAGCGCCGCCGCGCCGACGATCCCGACCACCTTGCCGAACACGAGCCCGGCCATGACGCCGAGCGCGATCCGGTCCGAGAACAGCGCGCCGAGCGCGTCGGCGCCGACGGGCACCCCGGCGGCGAACAGCGCGAAGACCGGCACGGCGAACCCGGCGGAGTACGGCTGGAGCCGGTGTTCGAGGCGGACGGCGGGCGAGCGCTTCTCCCGCGGGTCCTTGCGCACCCGCGTCAGCAGGCCGAGCGCGACCCCCGCGACGGTCGCGTGCACGCCCGCGGCGTGCACCAGCCCCCACGTCGCCAGCGCGATCGGCACGTAGAGCCACGCGGTGCGGATCCGCCGGTGCTGGAGGTAGGCGTAGAGCGCCATCAGCGCCACGGCGCCGACAGCGGCCAGGACGTTGAACTTCGAGGTGAACAGGATCGCGATCACCAGGATGGCGCCGAGGTCGTCGACCACGGCGAGGCTGAGCAGGAACACCCGCAGACTGCTGGGCAGCCCTGACGCGGTGATCGCCAGAACCCCCAA
>DATMCA010000978.1:0-16309 GCA_035559015.1 Umezawaea sp.
CGGTTCCCGCCGCCGCAGTTCCACTGGTCGCCGTCGAACGTGTGGTTCGCGGAGAACTGGTGGCCCATCTCGTGCGCCACGTAGTCGACCGCGAAGAAGTCGCCGACGGGCGTGGGCAGCCCGGTGCACCCGACGGCCTTCTCGGCTCCGCCGACGCCCTGTCCCGCGATGCCACCGCCGTTGACGCCCAGGGCGATGTGCCCGATGTCGTAGTTCGCCGCGCCGATGAGCTGACCGAGCACCGTCGCGCCGCGGCCGAGCGTCTCGATCCCGCAGGTCGACAGCTCCTCGGGCGTGTAGCACGGCGCCGCGCCGCACGGGCCGTTCGGACCGGTCGCCTCGGCGTCGGTGTTCAGGTTCGTCTTGTCGCTGTCGTTGACCAGCAGCAGCCGGATCGCGGTCTCGTCCTCGTAGACCTGCGCGACCCGGTTCACCAGCGTCACCTTCGCGGCGGTCACGTTCTCCGCGCCGAAGTAGCGGGCGTACGACGGGTCCGTGACGAGGGCGAGCCGGTAGGTGCGCAGGCGCACGACCGGTGAGGAGCCGACGGGGTGGAACTTCCGCGCCACGCCCTCGACGTCGGGCTCCCGCAGCGGTCCGACCGGGTTCAGGTCGTGGCCGTAGAAGCTGGCGTAGAGGCCCTGGTCGAGGTGGGAGTACGGGTCGACGAACCACTGGCCCCGCTGCGACCGCACCGACGCGTGGAAGCCCAGCGGCGTCAGGTCCGCGCGCACGGACGCGGTCGGGTCGTCCAGGCCCCGGCCCGCGTACGTCCTGATCTCCGGGTGCTTCGCCGCGAGCCCCGGTTCCATCACCGGGGTGTCGACCAGCGCGAACCGCTCGAACGTGCCCGCGGGCGTCGGCAGCACCACCTCCGACTCCGCCGACCCGGTCAGGTCCGCGGCCAGGGCCGCCCGGTCGAGGGTGAACCCGGCGAACCGGTCCGTTCGGACGTCCGCCTGCTCGTCCGAACGGGCGGCGGCGCCGCTGTCGACCCTGGTCCACGGGTTGCCCGCCGCCGCGGCCGTGCCCGCGAGGGGCATCAGGGCGCACGCGGTCGCGGCGACCACCAGCGCGGTCAGGCCGCGGCGGGTCGGGGAAGGTCGAGCCACGTCAGGTCTCCCGTCGGGCAGGTGCGCGGACAACCGCATTGTTCTGGCGGGCGGCGCACGGGAGAACTGACGAAAGTAGTGAGTCGTCGCCAGTCAGTCTCGAATGGCGGACAGGGCGGTGCTCAGCTTCACCAGTTCGTCGAGCATCACCTTCGACGCCGAGGTCATCACGTCATTGGGCGTCAGGACGCCGTCGGCGACGAACTGCTGGATGAACGGGATGTTCACCGCGTCCTGGACCGGCACCATCCGCAGCGTGGTCACGACCTGCTTGAGCTGCGCCACGGCCCGCGTGCCCGCCGACACGCCGCCGTAGGACACGAACCCGACGGGCTTGTCCCGCCACTCGGCGTTGAGGTAGTCGATCGCGTTCTTCAGCGGAGCGGGGTAGCCGTTGTTGTACTCCGGCGTGACGAACACGTAGGCCGAGGCGCGGCGGACGGTCTCGCTCCACGCCTCCGTGTGGTCGTGCACGTACTTGCCGGTCATCGGGTGGTTCGGCTCGTCGAACATCGGCAGCGCCACCTCGGCGAGGTCGACCACCTCGACGGTGAACCCCCCGTGCGCCCTGGCCTGCTCGGCGAACCACGCGGCGACCGGGCCTCCCGCCCGGCCCGGCCTGGTGCTGCCGATGACGATCTGCAGGACGGGATCTGGCATGTGCGTCTCCAAGGTCTCGGTGGTGATCTTCATTGTGTTGCCGGAACGCCCGCGCCGCACGGCGGGGTGTCCACCGTGGACGCGCGAGGGCCCGGTGCGGGATCCGCACCGGGCCCTCGAAGCGTTGCTGCTACTACATCATCGGCGGGACGCTCGCCGGCGGCGTGCCGCGACCGTCGTCCGGGCGGTTGGTCAGGTGACCGTCGCCGGGACGGGGGGTCTGGACGCCCGCGCCGGGGCGGGGTGCCTGCTGCTGCGCGGCCTCCGTGCGGTGCTGCGGCGCCGCGTCGACGTCACCGCGCCAGGCACCGGTCTCGGTGCCCTGCTGCTCGATGAAGTCCTTGAAGCGGTCCAGGTCGCCCTTCACCCGGATGCCGACCACCCCGAGCGCGGCTCCGGCCTTCTCGACGAAGGACTCGGGGTGGTACTCCATCTGCAGGTTGACCCTGGTGGTGGTGTCGTTGAGGCGGTGGAAGGTCACCACGCCACCGTGCGACGTGTTCTCCTCGGTGTCGCCCACGGTGTGCCAGGCGATCCGCTCGTCCGGGTGCTGCTCGGTGATCTCGGCGTCGAACTCGCGGCTCACGCCGCCGATCTTGGTGACCCAGTGCGTGCGGGTGGCGCTGAGCTGGTTGATCTTCTCGACGCCCTCCATGAAAGCCGGGAAGGACTCGAACTGCGTCCACTGGTTGTAGGCGGTCGTGACGGGGACTTCCACGTCTACGGACTTCTCGATCGTCGTCACGTTTCCTCCGTGTATCCGTTGTGGTGCTTGCTTGGGGGCATACCCGACAAGGGCGGTCTCACACGTGCCGGGGATCACCGTTCGCGATCTCCACCGGACGCGTGGAACTTGCCCACCTTGTGGGTTCCGTCGCACAGCGGCTTGATCGCGGAAAGTCCACACCGGCACAGTGCCACAGTGCCGCGGCCTCCGTCGATCACCTCGCCCGACTGCGTGCGCAGCTCGAAATCACCGCGCACGAGCAGCGGTCCGTCCTCATAGGACGTGATGGTCGCGCGACCTTCCGTTGATCTGCCCACGTTCAAGGGGTTACCCGCTCCCGCTCGATCCCACACAACCGGTCTCACGCCGTGCGGGACAGGGAATCCCCGGCCCACCGGTCCAGCAGGTGCCTGCCGAACTCGGCCTCCACCGCCAGGCACGCCTTGGCGCCGAACAGGATCTCCGACGCCGCCTCCGGGTGCTGGCGCGCGTAGCCGCCGCACAGGTCGTGCGCGGCGATCTGCTCGTGCACCGCGTCGGCCTCCACGTGCTCGTCGTAGAACCTGGTCGCCGTGGCGTTCCCGCCCAGTCGGCGCAACCCGTTGCCGTAGCGGCGGTTCGGCAGCGACGAGGTCATCTCGAACGCCGCGAGGTGGCCGACGAGCGCTCCGCCCAGTTCCCGGCGCAGGCCGAACAGCGAGATCGTGTTGGTCACGGCCAGCGTCACCGCGGACGCGTCGTCCACGTACCGGCCGTAGGTGTCGTCCAGGTCGAGCGCGCGCATCACGTCGCGGAACAGCTCGGAGTGCATCCGGTCCACCCGCCCGCCGCCGTACTCGTCCGCCTGGATCTCCACCAGCGCAGCCTTGGTCGAGCCCTCCATCCGGGGGATGGCCCACGAGTGCGGGTCGGCCTCCTTCAGGTGGTAGACCGACCGCTGCACCACGAACTCCCGGAACTGCTCGACCGTGGCCTCCCGCTGGAGGAAGCCCGCGAGGGACGGGCCGTCGTCGGCAGCGACCAGCTCGGCCAGCGCGGCGGGCACCGCGTCCGGGTCCACGGCCTGCGGTGGGGCCAGCCACCGCAGCGCGGCCAGCCACTGGGCTTCCAACTCCCCGCGCAGTCCGATCAGCGACGGATCCCACTCCCAGGAGTCGGAGACGCCGTCGAAGCCCCGGTAGTGCATCTCGTAGCAGATCCACAGCGACAACTGGAGGTCGTCGTCGTGCAGCACCCGCTCCACCGGGAGGCGGGGAACAGTGATCGAAAGGGGTGCGGATCCGCGCAGCCCGTCCGCGAGGGCTTCACTCACCGGACCTCGTGGCTGGGGAAGGCGCATGGTGTCTCCTGGGGTTTTCGGGTCGACGTCGACCCACGCCGAATACCCCGAACGGCCCAACGTCAACCTGTGGAGCCATTCCGCCCGAACAGGTTTCAGCGGGTCGGGCCGGGGAACCCCGTGCTTTTGGCGCGGGCGCCGCACGGAACTGAGCGGGTTGTTCGACCGTCCGATGAGCACGACCGACAGGGCCGTGACCGGTCCGGAGCGGGACCACTGGGGGACGACGGGCGTGAGGTCGAAGTGCGATGAAGGGTTCTAGGGCGCACCCGGCGCGGATCGACGTGGATCTCCAACGCCACGCGACACCGCCGCTGGCCGACCTGCGCGCGCACATCCGCGTGATGCTGGCGGCCGAGGACCCGGACTGCGTCGAGGACGTCGAACTGCTGGCCACCGAGCTGGTCAGCAACGCCTACGACCACGGCGTGCGCCCGCTCTTCGCCCGCCTGTGGACGCCTGACCAGCGCAAACTGGTGCGCCTGGAGGTCGACGACTCCGACCCGACCCACCTGCCGGTGCTCGGCGTGTCCCGCTTCGGAGCGAACCGCGGCCGCGGTCTGGTCATGGTGGACCAGCTGGCGCAGCGGTGGGGGAGCGCCGTGCGCTCGTGGGGGAAGACGATCTGGGCCGAGGTGGCCTGCGGCCAACCGGCCGGCTAGCTCCGAGGGCACACGGCACCCGCGCCGACCGCATCCGCTCCTCGCCGTGCGGTCCCGCCATCCGAGGGATACCTCGCGCCGCCGCCCGCCCCGAACTGCCCTGCAGGTGCGACCGCGGACGTGGCAGCCCCGACCGCGCGGCGGTTGGGCCGAACGCCGACGTGGATCGCCGCCAGGCCGACGCGCGGCGTCGACCGGGTGATCCGGTTCCCGTGTCCCTCAGGGGCGGTCCTGCGGGGAGTTTTCGCAGTCGCGGAGGTAGGTCTCCATGGTGGTGCGGAGGTTGTCCGCGGCACGGGTGACGAGGGCCAGCTGCTCGGTGGTGAACTCGCCGAGCGCCTGGTCGAGTTGCTGTCGCAGCGGTTCGAAGAACGCGTCGGCGGAGGCGTTGATTGTCGTGGTCGAGCGCAAGGTCACGATCCGCCGGTCGGAGCCTTCGCGGGTGCGCTCGACGTGACCTGCCTGCTCCAGGCGTCCGAGCAGGATCGAGGTCGCGCCGGGGGACAGGCCCACGCGCTCGGCGAGGCGCGCCGGGGTCAACGGCCGACCTCGCTCCTCGGCCTCGATGATCAACACGATGGCGTCGGCGTCCGTGGTGTGGATCCGCACGCTGCGGGCGAAGACCCGTGCGAGTTCCTTCTGCGTGGCGCTGAAGGCCGTGAGGCTGCGCATCACGTGCTCGTACTCCTCGCCAGACCTGCTCGGCTCGGCTTCGGACATGACCAACCCCTTCCCCGTCGCCAGGACCCTACGTGACGCAAAATAGTTTTGTGGCATAATAACTTTGCGACATGAGGATCGGACCGACGCGGCCGGTGAACGGCGGCACCGGCTCGATCGGCTGTCGAGACCCATCACCGGAACCCTGGGAGCCAGCGCAGTGAACGGATCGATCACCATCATCGGAGCCGGACTGGCGGGGCTGACCCTCGCCCGCGTCCTGCACGTCAACGGCATCGCCTCGACCGTCTACGAGGCGGAGGCATCACCGACCGGGCGCACCCAGGGAGGTCAGCTCGACATCCACGACTTCAACGGCCAGATCGCCCTGGAGGAGTGCCAACTCCTCGACGAGTTCCGCTCGATCGTCAACATGGGAGCCGAAGCCATGCGCTTCCTCGGCTCCGACGGGGAACTCGTCGGCGAAATCCCCGACGACGGAGAGCTGAGCAACCCCGAAGTCCTGCGCGGGGAACTCCGACGGATCCTCATCGAGTCACTGCCGCCCGGCACGATCAAGTGGGACCATAAGACCGTTTCCATCACCTCCGACACCGGCAGGCACACGGTCACCTTCGCCGACGGCTCATCGGTCGAGACCGATGTGCTGATCGGCGCCGACGGGGCCTGGTCGCGGGTCCGGGCCCACCTCAACGGGGCCGCGCCCGAGTACCTGGGAACCGTGTGGGTGGAAACGTTCCTCCACGACGTCGAGGAGCGCCACCAGCGCAGCGCGGCGCTGGTCGGCAGCGGCGCGATGCTGGCGATGGAACCGGGGAGGGGGATCTTCGGCCACCGCGAGGCCAACGACGTCATCCACACCTACGTCGTGTTGAAGAAGCCCCTGGAGTGGATGCGGTCGGTCGACTTCTCCGACCGCGAACGCGCGCTCGCCCACGTCGCCGGGCAGCTCGGGCCGGGGTGGGCGCCGGAGCTGCTGGAGCTGGTGACCAGGGGCGAGACCACGCCGGTCGCGCGCCCGATCTGGGGGCTGCCGCTGGGGCACACCTGGGACCGCGTTCCCGGTGTCATGCTGATCGGCGACGCCGCACACCTCACCCCGCCCGACGGCGACGGGGCCAACTGGGCGCTCTACGACGGCGCCCAGCTCGCGCAGGCCATCGTCGCCGCTCCGGGTGACGTCGAGACGGCGTTCACCGCCTTCGCCGAGCAGATGCTGCCGCGCAGTGCCACGTCCTCGATCGAGGGCTACCAGTCCTTCGAGCAGACCTTCGGCTACAACGCGCCGGCGTACCTGCGCGACATGATGAACCGCGCGAACACCTACGGCCGCCAACACCGCGGCTGACAGCCAGGTAGCCGCTCGCCGACGCCGGAACACACCTGTCGCTCGGGCGGGTCGCCGGCGAAACCGGTCTCGATCAGTTCAGCCACTGGCTCCGGGTCAGCGCGTCGAGCGCCGTTCGTGCGGGCAACAGCATTCCGCCGAGGCCGCGGGCCGTGCCGGGTGACTGGTCGGCGTCGGTGGTCACGCGTTCGTCCAGGGACCTGAGCAGGTGGCGGGTGCGGGTGACCGCGTGGTCGAAGTCCTCGCCGTGGTCCTCGATCCGACCGACGACGTCGGCGAGCGCGTCGAGCAGGTCGGCGTACGCCGCGCGTGACTCGGGGCCGGGGTAGTGGTCGACGGGGCCGGAGTCGGTGCTGGAGCGCACCGCCTCGGTGATCTGCACCAGCCGCGGCCACGCCGCGCGCAGGTCGGCCTCGGCCGTGGTGTGGGTGCGCCGGTCGCGGCGTGCGCGGCGCAGGTTCAGGTGGTCGGCCTCGTCGCTCCAGCCGACGGCCTCCTCCGCACGCCGCACCAGCCGCTCGGACCCCTCCATCCGCCGCACCCAGGCCTGCGGGTCGTGCGGCACCTCGGTGTCGCGCAGCGCCCGCGCCAGGGCGGTCAGCACCCCGCGCAGCTCGCGGACGACGTCGGACGTCGCCGACCCGGCCCACCGCGCGTACGTCGGGGGCAGCACGAGCGCGTTGACGGCCGTCCCGAGCACGGCGCCGAGCGCGGTCTCGGCGAGCCGGTCCAGCAGCAGGACACCGTCCATCGCGCCGGTCGTGGTGAGGACCAGCACCGCCGTCACGCCGAGCCACCGGCCGCTCGCGCCGTAGACCGACCACCGGCCGAGCAGCGAGCCCACGAGCACCGCGACCCCCAGGGCCGCGGCGGTGTCCGGGATGGTCCGCGACGCCAGGAACGCCACCAGCACGGCGGACGCCGTGGCCGCGACCTGCTGCGCGGAGCCCTTCACCGACCGGTACACGGTCGACTCGATCATCAGCACGGCCGCGTAGGGCGCGAGGAACGGTTGGGGCAGACCGAGAACGCGATCCGCGAGCAGCCAGGCGAGCACCGCCACCAGGGCGCACTTGGCGGCCTGGACGAGAGCGCGGCGGGTCACTGCGCGGGGATGAGCACACGCGGCGCGGAGTGCTTCACCCGCGTGCGCAGCCATGCCAACTGCCGGTCGGTCTCCTGCTCGCACGACTCGGCCACGTCCAGCAGCGCGCTGTCGCGCAGACCGCGCGCCACGTGCGCCACGACCGTCCACGTGAGGTCGACGAACGAGGTGAGCGCGTAGACGTCCAGCAGGTCGCGCAGCAGACCGGGCCCGCCGGGGCGGGTGGTCTTGAGGCCCATGGCCTTCGGCTCGACGCCGTCGCGTTCGCCGTAGCGCCGCACCACCGGGACGAGCCGCTCGACGTGCCGGTCGCTGGCGGCGGCCAGGGTCTCGCAGGTGTGCGCGACGTCGGGATCGACCGCCTCGTTCGTCGCGACCAGCCGGAAGGCGTCGGCGAGCGAGCGTTCGGCGTGGTCGAGCAGGCCCACGTACGTCGCGAGGTGCACGGTTCACTCCTTGTCTCCCGGGCGGAGTGGGCATACCCGTGTAGATCACCCTTGAAACACCGATACCCGGCGATCCGAGGGGTCGCCGGGCATCCGCGGAGTCGTTCAGGCGCTGAAGTTCCGGAACAGCAGAGCCGCCAAACCCAGTGCTGCCAGCAGGATCACCACCGTTGCCGCGGCGAAGACGCCGACCGGTCGCCAACCGGCCTGGCGCAGCGTGGAAACGCGGAACTCCAGTCCGATCGAGACGAACGCGAGGATGAGGAACCACGTCCGCAGGTCGTTCACCACGCCGATGGCGGCCTTGCCCTCCGCGGCGGGAACGGCGGCCAGGTACACCGTCGCGATGACCGACGTGGCGAGGAAACCCAGCACGAACTTGGGGAAGCGCCGCCAGAGCTGGCGCGCGACCGGTTCGGTGGTCGCGGCCGAGCGGTCGACCCGCAGGGCGAAGTACGCCGTGAGGGCCACCGCGACGACGCCGAGCAGCGCGTTCTGCGTGACCTTCACGATGGTCGCGATCTGGAGCTGCTGCTCGCCCGCGAGCGCGCCCGCGGCCGTCACGGCGGCGGTGGTGTCGATGTTGCCGCCGATCCACGCGCCCGCGACCGCGGCGGGCAGACCGATGAGTTCGGCCAGCCACGGCACCAGGAAGATCGACGGCAGCGCGAACACGATGACCAGGCTCGCGCTGTAGGCGAGCTGCTCCTTCTTCGCCTGCATCGCACCGGCGGCGGCGATGGCCGCGCTGACGCCGCAGATGGCCACGGCCGACGCGAGCAGCGCCCGCAGCTTGTCGTCCAGACCCGCGCGTCCGCCGAGCCACCAGGCGAAGCCGAAGACGACGGAGATCAGCAGCACCGACTGGACCAGCGCCGGACCGGCGGCCTGGGCGATGACGGACAGGTTGATCGACGCGCCGAGCAGCACCAGGCCGGTCTTGATGAAGAACTCGGTGCGGAAACCGCCGGAGAGCCGGTCGCGCAGACCGGTGGCGCCCAGGACCGCGTTGCCCAGCAGCCCCAGCAGGATCGCGTAGACCGGGTACTCGACCGCCGCGCCGACCCCCTCCAACCCGGTGCCCTTGGTCCACGCGGGCACGGCCTTCGACAGCCAACGGACGACCGCCGACAGCGCGAGGACCGCGACGACGCCCGCCACGGCCCACAGCAGCGGGGATCGGCGGGTGGTGCCCGTCGAGGTCGTCATCACGGCACCAGCCCGGTCGGGATCACGCCGAGCAGGGCGAGCGCGACCAGCGCCAGGCCGACCACCACCGCCAGCCAGTCCTCGTCGAGCCTTCGGGAGGGCGGGGGAGACGCGGTGTCGTCCCCGGAAGTCTGTTGCGCCATCGGATACTCCCCGTGCGGGTGGGTCTTCAGCGGCGAACCCAGCGGCGACCGCGCGGCCGGTGGAGATGAAGATCAACGGTCCCACAGGGTGAAACCAGACCCGTGGCGCTCCACTGTGGACTTGGCAAGGGCTCGACCGAGGAGTCCACTGGGTGGAACGGGGAATAGCCGTGAGCCGACGCCGTTGCTCTGGTCGGACGCTGGCACACGACGACGGATGCGGAGACGGTGATGAGCGCGCGGCAGTTCGTGGACGAGTGGCGGGAGTGGAAGACCGAGCGGGAGCGGAACCTGGCCGACCCGCACGGCTGGCTGGCGCTGGTGTCGCTGGACTGGCTGGACGACACCCCGCGGCGCTACGGGGACCTGCCCGGCCTGTGGTGGCAGGACGCGGAGGCCGCCTACCTCGACCCGGAGGGCGCCGAACTGGTCCACGAGGGCGAGGCCGTCGTCGGCGTCCGCCGCTTCGACCTGGTCAACAGCGGCGCGGGCACGCGGGTGTCGGCCGGTGACGTGGAGATCGAGGTGGCGAACCGGTCGGGCTACCTGATCCGGGTGCACGACCCGAAGGCGCAGGTGCTGCGGGACTTCCACGGCGTGCCCTCGTACGAGCCGAACGACGAGTGGGTGCTGCGGGGGCGGTTCGAGCCGTTCGACGAACCGCGGCCCACCACGGTCGGCGCGGTCGTCGCCGGGCTGAGCCACGTGTACACCGCGCCCGGCGTCGTGCGGTTCACCCACGACGGCGTCGAGCACGCGCTGACGGCGTTCAACGGCAGGGAGAGCGGGCTGAGCATCCTGTTCACCGACGCCACCAGCGGCGTCACCACCTACCCGGCCAACCGGTCCCTCGGCGTGGCGGAACCGGACGCGGACGGCGGGGTGGTGCTCGACTTCAACCGGGCCGTCAACCTGCCGTGCGCGTTCACGGACTTCGCCACCTGCCCGCTGCCGCCGGAGGGCAACCGGCTCGCGTTCGCCGTGGAAGCGGGGGAGAAGCTGCCCCACGAGCGTTCCTGACGGCCGCGGCGGACCGGGTGGCGCGCACGACGGCGCGCCACCCCGGCCGGGTCAACCGACGGTGCGGGCCCAGTCCTCGACGACCTGGTGGTAGGTCGGGGCGTTGGGCGCGTAGTTGATCGAGTGTCCGTACGAGGGGAGGACGTAGGTCTGCAACCGCGCCGCGGTGGAGAAGAACGGCGCCTCGGACGCGCGCAGCGCGGCAGCCGACGAGCAGTCGCTGCCCAGCGGCTGCCCGCAGAAGTGCGTGTCGCCGTCGCCGACCACGAGCAGCACCGGGACGGTGATCCGCTGGGTGAACGGGATCACCACGTTCGTCAGCAGGATCGTGTCGACGGCCTCGGTGGCGGCGAAGACGTCCTTTGTGGACTCGTCGTAGGCCATCGCGTCGGCGATGTTCGGACCGGGGCTGTGGAACGCCCTGTACCGGGTGCCGGGCGCGGTCGTCAGGTAACCGAGGTCGAGCGTCGAGCCGAGGAACTTCAGGTCCAGCGGCGCCGGGATCATGTTGGCCAGCACCGGGAGCACGGTGATCAGGTTCATCCGGTGCGTCATGCCGGTGACGATCACGCCGTCGACGTCCTGGTACGTGCCCGCCTCGATCATCGCCATCGCGGAGCCGATCGAGTGGCCCCCGACGAACACCTTCGAGAACCGCGGCCGCAGCGTCTGGATCACCTGGTGCACGGCGGAAGCCTGCGCGCTCGCGGTGACCAGCGCGCTGAGCGGCTTGGAGCTCCGGCCGGTGCCGAGCCGGTCCACGGCCAGCGTCGCGTAGCCGGCGTTGTTCATGCTCTGCCGGTACGACCGGGTCTCCGGCGTGTACGCGATGTCCCAGTAGGACCCGTTGTACGTCCCGCCGGGGATCAGCACCTGCACCGCCGTCGCGCCCTGCGGCGTGCACAGCTTGCCGTACATGGTCTGCGCCGTTCCCACGAGCGAGACCGGGACGCGCACCTCCTCGCAGGTGACGGGGGCCGCGCTCGCCGGTGCGGCGGGCGCGACGAGACCGGTTCCGGCGGCGATCAGCGCGGTGGCGCACAGCCGGCGGAATAACAGCGAACGCACGGAGAACTACCTCCAACTAGTGACGGGGAACTGCTTTCATCGCCAATCCGACGGGATAGGCGGCGGAGGTGAACCTCACCCGGACCGGCCGTTCCGGAACGGGGACCAATCGCCATTTCGCGAGCACGGTGGCCGCGGTGATGACGATCTCGGTCTGCGCGAAGACGTTGCCGACGCACTGGCGCGTGCCCGCGCCGAATGGAATAAATGTGCCTTTCGGCACGTCACCGACGCGCTCGGGTGACCACCGGTCCGGATCGAATCGATCGGGGTCGGGGTAGGAATTCGGATCGAAGTGCAACGCGTGCGGACTCACGATCACTTCGGCGCCCTCGGGAATGCGTTCCCCGCCCAGGTCCACGTCCGCGGTGGCCCGGCGCATGATGAACCAGATCGGGTACATCCGGAGGACCTCGTTCACCACCTGGTGCGTGTAGACGAGCTTCGGCACGTCGTCGACGGAGACCGGGCGACCGCCCAGCACCTCGTCCAGTTCGGCGACCACCCGCCGTTCCACCTCCGGGTGGCGCGCGATCTCGTGGAAGATCCAGGACAGCGCCAGGGCCGTCGTCTCGATCCCGGCGGTGAGCAGCGTCAGGACCTCGTCGTAGGTCTGCTGGTCGGTCATCCCGGAGCCCGCGTCGTCCTGGGCGAGGAGCAGCATCGACAGCACGTCGCCGTGGTCCCTGCCCTCGTTCCGCCGGCTCGCGACCACGTCGAGCACGATCGCGCGCATGCGGGCGACGGCCCGGTCGAACTCGCGGTTGCCCGGGATGGGCAGCTTCTCCAGGAATCCGGGGGACAGCGCGCGGACCATGCCCTGCTTGATCACGACGAAGACGGACCGGCGGACCTCCTCGATCGCGCGCGCCCCCATCTCGGTGGAGAACAGGGCCTCGCCGACGACGGTGACCGCCAGCCCCTGCATGTCCTCCTCGACCACCCGCACCTCGCCGGGTGTCCACGAGCCGACCAGGTCGGCCGCCGCGCGGACCATGGTCCCCGCGTAGCGGGCGATCCTCTCGCGGTGGAACGCGGGCAGGATGAGCTTGCGCTGCCTGCGGTGGAACGGGCCGTTCGAGAGCAGCAGTCCGTTTCCCAGGTAGGGGACGAACTTGTCGAACATCGCGCCTTTGCGAAAACTGCCACCCTCGGTGACCAGCACCTCGTGCACCAGTTCGGGGCTCGTTACGAAATACGTTTCCATCGTGCCGAGGTAGATCCGCACGATTTCGCCCTCGGCGCGCAAGGACGAGGTGAAGCGGAAGCGCCGCCTGAGCATCGACGGGGTGTGTCCGACGAAAGGCCAGCGGCCGTGAGCCACCGGGACGGACATCATCGCTCCTCGAAGGGAAGCCGAATGGAGCCGCCAACCATAGGGGCTATTCGGCGGAAACGCACAGCACCCGATCGGGTGGCGTCCGATCACACGATCGCCGGGGTTCCTCCGGGTGACGTGAAGCTAGGATCGTCGCTCCACCAGCCGAATGAGGTGTGCGACCGTGGCGCAGCAGCGGGACTGGGTTCCCCAGGACGTCGACATTTCCGTTCCGAGCATGGCCAGGACCTACGACTACATCCTCGGGGGCGGGCACAACTTCGCCGTCGACCGCGCGGTGGGCGTCCAGATCGAGCAGATCATGCCGGGGCTGAGGCAGGCCGCCAGGGTGAACAGGGCGTTCCTCGGTCGGGCGGTGCGGTTCATGGCGGACCGGGGGATCCGCCAGTTCCTCGACATCGGGTCGGGCATTCCGACCGTGTCGAACGTGCACGAGGTAGCGCAGTCGCGGGATCCCGGGTGCCGGGTCGTCTACGTCGACCGGGACCCGATCGCGGTGGCGCACAGCGAGTTGATGCTGTCCGGCAACGACCGCGCCGCGATCGTCCACGCGGACATGCGCAACCCGGAGAGCATCCTGACCAGCCCGGAAGCGCGGCGCCTGCTGGACTTCGACGAACCGGTCGGCCTGCTCATGCTGCTGATGCTGCACTGGGTCGACGACGAGTCGGACCTGCCCGGTCTGCTCGACCGCTACAGCGCCGCGCTCGCGCCCGGCAGCCACCTGGCCGTGACGCACGCCTCCGGCGACCACCAGGGCCACGAGGTGACCGACGCCACCGAGGTCATCAGGCGCAGCCGGAGCCAGGACCAGATGAACCTGCGCACGCACGGCGAGATCGCCGACCTGCTCAAGGGTTTCGACCTCGTGGAACCGGGCCTGGTCGGCTGCGGCGAATGGCGTCCGGAAGGGCCCGCGGACATCTCCGATTCGCCCGACATGAACATGCTTGTCTACGCGGCCGTCGGCGTGAAGTCCTAGAAATAGCACAGAGTCACTTGACCGGCACCGGTACCACGATCGTGTGGCTCTGCTTCACGCTGTCGGTCGAACGTGGGAAGACGACCAGTGGGTAAACTCCCGCGCACCCCGACATCCAAGTAGGCCGAAGAAAATGCCCAGCCCAGGCCAGAGTCCGGACACCCCGTCCCCGCAGCCTGACCCAGCGCGCAGGCGGAGAGCCCTCGCCCGCAAGTGGACCTACCTCCTCAGCGGTGTCGTCGTCGTTCCGCTGACCGCGGACGAGCTCGACCGCGAACTGGGCGAGCAGCTGGACGTGGTGTGCGACGGGCTCCGGGCCGGGCAGTATGACGCCAAGGTGCTCGAAGGCGTGGGCGAACGCTTGTGCGCCTTGGGGTACATCGGCGAACCGGGGCTGCGCTGCACGCTGGAGGTGCTCGGCAAGGGCCTGCTGGCGCTGCCGGAGTTCCAGCCCGTAGAGGTGACGGCCGAGCGGATCGTCCTCGGCCTCGGCGCGCTGGCGGTCGGTTTCCTCGCCGCGAACCAGCGCGCGGTCATCGAGCAGCAGGAGAGCATGCAGCTCTCGCTGTTCAAAGCCGTGCGGGACGCGAAGACGAACCTGCGCGAGAGCGAGGCGCGCTTCGACGAGGTGGCCACGTCCTCGACCAGCGGCATCATGATCATCGGTCTGGACGGCCAGCTGGTGCGCGCGAACGCCGCGATCGGCGAGATCCTCGGGTACCTCCCGGCCGAGCTGACCGGCACCACGCTGTTCGACCTCGTGCACCCCGACTCGGCGGACGTGCTGCGCGACGCGATGCGGCAGCTGCTCGACGGCACCGAGACCAGGATCCGCCAGTCCCAGCGCCTGCTCCGCAAGAACGGCGACATCGCACGGATCTCGCTGACCACCTCGCTGCTGCGCGGCTCGGACGACGAGCCGAGCCACCTCGTCATCGTGGTGGAGGACGGCACCGAGCTGATGCTGCTCCAGGGCGAGCTGAAGCGCCAGGTGCTGCACGACGTGCTGACCGGGCTGCCGAACCGGCAGTACTTCGGCAGCAACCTGGAGGCCGCGCTGCGGCGGGCCGACCCGGAGTACGGCGTCACGCTGCTGCACCTCGACCTGGACGCGTTCGGCATGGTGTGCAACAGCCTGGGCAGGCAGGCGGGTGACCGGCTGCTGGTGCACGTCGCGCAGTGCCTGAAGGTCGTGCTGGCGCGGGAGAAGGCCATGATCGCCCGGTTCGACGGCGACGAGTTCGGCGTCCTGCTGGAGAACTCGCCCACGACACCGGACGTCGCGACCATCGTGGCGGACATCAACGCCGAACTCGCCGAGCCGACGTTCGTGGACGGGCGGGGGCTGGCGGTGTCGGTCAGCGTCGGTGTGGTGCACCGCCCGTCGCCGGACCTCGACCCCACCGAACTGCTGCGCGCGGCGGACCTGGCGCTGCGCCGCGCGAAGACCAGGCGCGGCCAGTGGGAGCTGTACCACCCGGACCAGGACGCGCACGACCGCGAGGCGCAGGCGCTGGCGGTGTCGATGCCCGGCGCGTGGGAGCAGGGCGAGGTCGTCGCGGTCTACCGGCCCGTGGCGCGGCTCGCCGACGGCGCGACCGCGGGCGTGGAGGCGCTGCTGCGCTGGGACCACCCCGACCTCGGACCGCTGGACCACGCGCGGTGCGCGGCCCTCGCCGAGCAGACCGGCCTGATCCTGCCGATGGGCGAGTGGCTGCTGCGCGTGTCGAGCGGGCAGGCGGTGTGGTGGAAGAACGTGCCGCTGATCGTCGGCCTCACCTCGCACCAGTCCGCCGACGCGGACCTGTCCAACCGCGTGGTCCGGGTGCTGAAGGAGACCGGGCTGCGGCCCGGCCAGTTGACGATCGGCATGTCGGTGCAGGCGCTGCGGGTGCCCGAGGCGGCGGAGAACTTCGGCGTGCTCGCCGACATGGGCGTGGCCACGATGCTCGACGGTTTCGGCGGCGGCGCGGCCGACCTCGCGCTGCTGGACGACCTGCCGGTGAGGTCCGTGCGGCTGGCCCCGTCGCCGTTCGCGACGGAACTGGCAGCGATGGTGCACGGGTCCGGCGCGACGATCCTCGTCAGCGGTGTGGACACCGAGGAGCAGGCCGCGTCGTGGCACTCCGCGGGTGCCGACCTGGCGTCGGGAGACCTGTTCGGGACCGCGGCCCTGCCCGGTGACCTGAGCTTCTGACCTGCGAGGACGACCGGCGCGGAAGCCTGGTCAGGCCTTCCGCGCCGGTCGTGCGCGAGGCGGAGACGGGAATCGAACCCGCGTGCCAGGCTTTGCAGGCCTGTGCCTCAACCACTCGGCCACTCCGCCGCACTTGATCACGCCCCGTGACCGTAGCCCCTCGATCCGGCGGTGGCCAAGCGTTCCACTGTGCGGGATCGGACGTGCCGTGTCCGGTTCGTCCGATCAGACAAATTTCTGTGCGGTGCTGTTGTTCTCTGTTGAAACATGT